>JBNMGK010000022.1:0-17667 GCA_050872205.1 Enterocloster sp. | reverse complement strand
GTTTTCTGAGGATGCGATCTTATAGGCTGGTGTCCCGCTTTCAATGAGATCCCCGGATTTGTGGATGTTTTTTGTATAATTGGCTTTGTTAAAGCTGTCTGCTTCCACATCAGAAGGCTGCAGGGATTCATAGGAATCAATGCCATAGGAAACCACGCCGGATACATCGGCACGTACCTGTTCAAATACAAGACTGGAATCCTGGGATATCTTGTCTAACTGGTCTAAGGCACTGAAGCTGGAGTATTCCATAACAGCAGCTTCCAGGGAATATCTGGCATCATAAATGGAATCGAAGTTTTCGTCAGATCTGGACAGTACATAAGAAGACAGCTGCTTTTTAATATCTGCCAGGTTTTCTTCCGGAAGTGCCGCGTCTTCTACCCCATTCTCTTTTAAAAGGGAATCCAGACGGCCTGTTTCATCCAGAGAGTAGATCCTCGTTCCTACAGAAGCACGTTTCCCTTCACGCAGATAATAGTTGATATAACCGCTGTTCTGGGCATTGCGGACCTGTTCTTCCCGAAGGATCAGGCCGGTATACTGTTTGTTGTTTACGATACCGCCTTCTACTACCTCATAAAACTGTACATGGTCTCTTCTGAAATAAGTAAGGATATTAAAAAGTATATATAGGAAAATGATCCCGAAAACGATCATTCCTACGTTGATGTTGTGAGGTTTTCTGTAAGGTATTATTTTCCTGTTCTTCTTTTTCGACATGGAACCAGGACTCTCCTTTTTGTGTTACTCAAAAATGTCTTTCTCAAAAAAAGACTACCTTCCGCACAAGGCATACTGTTTGACTCTTGTGCGGCAGGCAGCCTTTTTGCTCCTGTCTGCTATTCTATCACAGAATATGTATCATTACAATGAAATAATTACATCACCTTTAGCACACTCTGGAAGCTCTTCTGCATCCATAGAGATGCTTAAAACGAAGGTTACGTGATATTTATCACTGATCTCTTTCAAAGTCTTGTAGGTGTCAGTAATGTCTGCACCTTCTAATGCTGACAGCTTTAAGAAGCTGTCCAGATACATGGTTTCAAGATCATGATCCTGGGAAATGATTCCGCAGATAAATCCTAAGAATCCTTCACTGGATGCAAGTGGAAATTCATTTACGTTGATGAGACGGATACGGTTGTTCAGCTCGTACATATGCTGAGCACTCTTATCAAGATATACGACTGTTCCGTTAGCCCCTTTAATAGCTGCGTTAGCCATATCTAACAGATGTTTTGTTTTGCCTTTACCCTTTTTTCCTGCAATAATCTGAACCATAGCGATCTCCTCCTTGAGTTATATATGTTGTATAAAAAATCAATTGAGATTATCTTGATTATAGTATAAATTCATATAAAACGCAATCACTATTTGACAATTTTAGAAATTATATTTGTCATATTGTCATATAAGTGGGGACGACTGTCGGATTTTAACACAACAGAGATAAATTCTCTGTCAGAATCATCTTTTTCAGCCATGATCAGACAGTATCCGGCTGCTTTGGTAGTGCCGGTCTTTCCGGAAAATACAGTAAGGCCTTCCGGTGTTTCCTGCTCTCCTGTTAAATACCAGTTTCCGCCTTTCCAGGTCTTTGATACCCTTTCTCCGGCGCCATTGGTGTAATTGGCCGTATAGGAGGTGGAACCTGTGACTGTACGGAATTCAGGATATTTTAAGGCTTCGTTAAAAATAAGATACAGATCGTATGCAGTTGTATAGTGATCCTCATCATGAAGTCCATGGGGATTCATAAAGTGGGTATCCGTTGCCCCAAGGCGTCTGGCCTCTTCATTCATCTTATCGGCAAAAGCGTCAATACTGCCAGCCATATGCACAGCAATAGCAGCTCCGGCGTCATTTCCGGAAGGAAGCATCAGGCCGTATAAAAGCTGCTCTAAAGTCAGGGTATCTCCCGGCTGGATGCCGCATAAGGTAGCACCGGACTCTGTGATCACAGCCTCATCTGTTACAGTTACCTGATCTTCCAGGTTGCCGTATTTAATGGCGATCAGGGCAGTCATTACCTTGGTGATACTGGCTGGATATAATTTTTCAAAAGCGTCTTTGCTGTAAAGGACTTCTCTGTCTGTAAGGTCAAAAAGAGCTCCGGCCTGGGATGTTACGTCCTCCGGGTTAAAAGAATCTTCATCGGAGATAACACACAGATCCGAAGCAAATCCCTTTGCCGCCTCTTCTTCGGCTGCAAAGGAAGTTTCAATAGAAGGAATACGGTCCTTCAGGGAATATGCGTCTTTCAGGCCAAAAGAACAGCCGGAAAGACACAGGGACGCAGACAAAACAAGTCCGGCGGCAAAGACCGCAAAACGGCGTTTTATCATTATCGTACTACCTCTCTCCACTCCATATCGCCTCTGTCAAGAGCCTTGATCAGAAGTTCAGCAGTAGCCAGGTTGGTAGCTAACGGGATGTTGTAGGTGTCGCAGAGACGTACTACATCATTTACATCCGGTTCATGTGTCTTTGGTGTCAGCGGATCACGCAGGAAGATAACGAGATCCATCTGATTGTGCTCGATCTGGGCAGCCATCTGCTGGGTTCCGCCTAAGTGGCCGGCCAGATATTTGTGGATATTTAAGTTGGCAACCTCCTCGATCAGTCTTCCTGTGGTTCCGGTTGCATACAATGTGTGTTTGCTTAAGATGCCTCTGTAGGCGATACAGAAATTCTGCATCAGTTTTTTCTTTGCGTCATGTGCGATCAGTCCTATTGTCATATCTATAACCCTCCTTGGATCAATAATGTCGTGGTACTCTCTGAAGTCCTGCATTCAGCACTAATCCCATACCAATAAAAATACTGATAAGGGAACTGCTTCCGTAGCTGATAAACGGCAGAGGAAGCCCGGTATTTGGAAAAATACCGGTTGCAACTGCAATATTGGCAAATCCCTGGAATGCGATCAATGTAGCCATACCTGTGCAGATCAGCCGTCCGGCCAGATCTTTTGCACGGGCTGCCATCATCAGACATTCGTAAACGATCAGAAGGAACAGGACAATGACCACAACGCAGCCGATAAAGCCCAGTTCTTCACCGATCACGGCAAAGATAAAGTCTGTCTGCTCTTCCGAAAGGAAATTACCATTTTTAACAGATGCAATGGTTGTATTAAACAGTCCCTTGCCTTTTAACTGACCAGAACCAATGGCGATAATAGAGTTGTTCTGCTGATATCTGGCTTCACCGTATCTGTCCGGGTAAAACCAGGCCAAAATTCTCCCCGCCTGATATTCCTTGATAAAAGGGATCAGACCATGTAAGAGCAGGTAAACACAGGCTCCTACCATAGGAATGGTCACAGACAAAACTCCGATGATCCATCGGTAACTGATACCTGCTGAAAATACAATACCCAGTACAATGACAAGAGTAACCAGACAGGTAGACAGGTTAGGCTGCTCAAAAATGAGCATGGCCGGAACTGCGAAAAGCGCTGCTGCAACTGCAACGGTGCTTACATTATTTATTTTTTCCTGATATTTCATAAAATACCAGGAAAAAGTAATGATCAGACCAATTTTTACAAATTCAGAGGGCTGGAGCTGTCCTAAAACAGGAACTTCGATCCAGCGCTTTGCATTATTTACAGAGCGTCCCCATATAAGAACAGCTACCAGACTTCCAATACATAAAAGGTAAATAATGGTAGTCAGATTTAATATCTTGTGGTAGTCGATCAATGAAAGGACAATGGCGATCGCAAGACCTACTAAAACGCCTAACATCTGTTTGGTGACAAAGTCAGGATCTTTGTTGGTAGCGCTTCGCACTACCAGGACGCCGATCACGTTTAAGGCGATCATATAGGCCATAAGACGAAAATTGTAGTTTCTAAAATCGTAGTCAAAAAACATATCAGTAAAGCCCCTTGCTGGACATAGACCGAATAGGTATGTCCGCCCGGAGTACAGGCAGCCTGCAGATTCTTCCATCTGAAAAACTGCCTGCATCCATGGTAAGACGCACTGCGTCTTTTTCTATTTTCATGTATCTGGAAATGACACGGATCATGTCATTTTTTATCGCTGCTATCATCTCCGGTGAACAGCCTGCTTTATCTGAGAGGAGCAGAAATGTAAGCCGGAGCTTTGCGGTATCTTTGGAACACCGTAATTTCAACTGCCATCACCCCTTATGCCCTTCTTAGTATCCTGGACAGCTTTGCCAGGATGCCGGTGGTTTCTCCAGGAGATTCCATAGGTATATTCTGCCCAAGAAGACGGCGGCATACATTTAAGTAGGCCTGTCCTGCTGCAGAACCCATACCAACTAAAGGTTCTCCCTGATTGGTGGAGATAACGATATTTTCATCATCTGGTATGGCACCGATCATATTTACTGCCAGGATATCCTGTACGTCTGTCAGGGACATCATATCTCCCCGGCGTACCATATCCGCACGTATCCTGTTTACGATCAGGTCCACACTTCCAATCTGGGCATGTTCTAACAGGCCGATAATACGGTCTGCATCCCGGATAGCCGAAACTTCCGGTGTGGTGACTACCAGTGCCCGGTCTGCACCGGCAATGGCATTGTAAAACCCCTGTTCGATGCCTGCAGGACAGTCTAATAAAATATAATCAAAATCGTCCTTTAAGTCATCGGTGAGTTTAATCATCTGCTCTGGCGTCACAGCGGATTTATCCCGGGTCTGCGCAGCCGGCAGAAGGTAAAGGTTTGGATATCTTTTGTCTCTTATCAGGGCCTGCTTCATACGGCAGTTTCCTTCTGCAACGTCTACTAAGTTGTAAACAATGCGGTTTTCCAGTCCCATAACAACGTCCAGGTTTCTCAGGCCGATATCGGTATCGATCAGTACGACCTTTTTTCCAAGGACTGCCAGTCCTGTTCCTACATTTGCAGAAGTAGTGGTCTTTCCTACCCCGCCTTTTCCAGAAGTGATCACAATGACTTCACTCATAGGAGAACCTCCAGAAAAATTAAGTTTTGATACTTTACCAGTTTATTGTACATTAAATTGCGCAAATTTACCAGTATTTTTTTACATTCAAGAAAAATTTTACCTATAAATCCAGTAGGCTGCTGAGGAAGGGCTTTTTCAGGGGAAGGACCTTTAATTCGCCATTTTCCACAGATGCCACCATGGTACCTTTGCCCAGGCGGCGGTTTTTCTCATTAAAACGGCTGGTATGATCTGCAATGCGCAGCTGCAGCGGAGACATGGAAAAGGCAAGGATCACTGCCTGGTCATTTCCTGCTGCCCCTGCAGTGACAGTTCCCTTTAATTCTCCTAAAATGATCACATTTCCTTTGGCAGTGACTCTGGCCCCGTGCTCTACATCGCCGATGATAACGATGCTGGCTTCGGATTCTAAAGTGTCCCCTCTTTTTAAGGTTCCCCGGTAGAACTGGCCGGTCTGTGCGCTTAATTCCATTAATTTTTCATTCAGTGCTTTTTCACAGCGTTCATTTCGCTCCCCGTCTGTATCTAACAGACAAAGGATCTGAAGCTGGGAATTTTCCGTAATCGTATTTACGATCTGAAATTCTTCTTCTGGTGTAAGAGAACGCCCTTCTAAGGTAAGTGTCATCTGGGCACTGCCCCAAAAACGGGCGCTGTCCTTAAACTTCTTTGCAACACTGGCAAGAAGGTCAGCAAAGGACATATCCGGGTTTAAGATTACCGTCATACCTGCTTTGCTGCTTTTGATCACAATTCCATCCTGCATACTCGATCCACCTCTTTTTTACATGCAACATTAATCTTCAACGGTCACATTAGACACGCTGGATGCCTTGGAGCCTAAAACCTGTTCCAAAGTAGTGTAACCATAATAATACTCATAAACCTTTTTGCCAAGTGTAGCTGCATTGGTTCCCGCATATCCATAAGGGATATTGACTGTTACCGCGATCTCCGGGTTGCTGTATGGAGCAAAGGAAACAAAGAACGCGTGGTTAGCGCGGCTGCGGTCCTCCTGGGCAGTACCGGTTTTTCCTGCTACTTCCACCGGGCTGCCGGCAAAAACAGATTTTGCGGAACCGTCGGTAACAACCCGGCGGATACCGGACTGGACTGCATCCCAGGTGCTGTCTGCTGCATCTACATGGGAGCTGACAGCCGGTGTATAATCTGTGATGAGATTTCCATCGGAGTCAGTCAGTTTATCAAGTAAGCTTAATTCAAATACCGTTCCACGGTTGGCAACGGCTGAAATATAACGGGACAACTGTACATTATTATAGGAGTTGGTTCCCTGTCCCATAGCAGAACGTTCCGGGTCCTCGGTAGTAAGATGAGGTTCTGTTTCCGGAAGCTCTACACCGGAAGTGTGGTCTAAACCAAACATGCTGGCATATTTGCGGATAGCGGAAAGTCCTTTTTCCGGAGAATAGGTGCCATCGGCTGTCATGCTTAACCGGTGGCCCAGCTCTGCAAATACTACGTTACAGGAGTTCTGGATACCGGCTACAATGTCTTCTGTTCCGTGTCTTCCCGGGAAGATCCAGCAGTTAATAGGCGGATTAGCCTGGTCATAAACACCGGTACAGTCAATGGTATCCGTTAAGGAGATCACCCCTTCTTCCAGTGCTGCAATGGCTGTGATCGGTTTAAAGGTAGAACCAGGTGCCTTGATGGCCTGTGTAGCGTTATTATAAAGTGGATTGGACATGTCACTTTGCAGTTTGGCAAAGTAGGCTGCATCCACGCTTCCGGACATACGGTTATTGTCATAACTTGGATAGGAAACCAGGGCGCGGATCTCACCGGTACGCACATCTGTTACAACGCAGCCGGCAGTACATGGATCCAGTGCCAGCTGGGCCGGAGTCAGTTCCAGGTCTGAGATCTTATTTTTAATAAAATTGTAGGTATAGGCGCTGTCCCCCATAGCCAGACCGGCTCTTGCCTGAGGATCGTCTTTTAAAACGCCCTGGGAGAAAAGAGCCAGACAAAGCCAGTTTCCTGGAATTACATTGTCGTTGATCAGATATCGGAACATACGTTTGGTAAAAGCTTTATCATCCTGCAGCTGGGCAATGATATAATCTACCAGCTGACTGTAAATATCGTCTGCATTGGAATATTTGCTGGTGGAGTCTAACTTTGTAGTGTCTACCCAGCTGGCTGCAATACCACTGTAGATATAATCTCTCAGACTGATGGTACCGGCTCTCCAGGACTGATATTCCGGGGAATTCTGGTCGATCTTGTCTCTTAAGACAATGCCACAGCTGTCAGAAGACAAAAAGCTGTAGATATAATTCATGTAACTGGACATATCCTTTGGCAGGTCATTCATATTAGAGGCATGATCGCTTAAAAGCTCATTCCGGATATTGGTAAGGATCTGGTCTCTGGAAGCTGTATAAGCCCGGTAGATCTGCTTTTCGATATCAGAAGCATTTTCCGCTGCCATGGCATCCAGGGAAAGAACATTATTATTAATCAGCTGATAGTAGGCATTTTTTACAGGAATCGGCTTTTTAGAACCATCCTTTACAGTTGCCGGGTCAATATCTTCGTTTACCAGGAATTTGGTAATGATACCGGCTAACTGCTGCTCTACCAGATTGTAAGTGGCAATCTGCAGATCACGGTCAATGGTCAGGTAAATATCATTTCCTGCCTGGGCATCCTTCTGTTCAATGATCTCCCTTGGCCGTCCCATATTGTCTACATACATACGGGTATAGCCCTTTTCCCCCTGAAGCTCCAGCTCCATGGACTTTTCAATGCCAATGCGGCCTACAATGTCGTTCAGATCATATTTTTCTACTCCATCTGCCACCTCAGAGGCCGTGGCATTCTGGGAAGCACGCCAGTCTTCATTTAAACTGTCGATCTGGTCTTCCTGTACTTTGCCGGTGTAACCGATAATAGGGGCAAAATAAAGGCTGTCATTGTATACACGGATAGAGGACTGTTCAATGGAAACGCCTTTTAAGTCAGCCGCATTTTCATTGATCTCCGTCATGGTTTCCTGGCTGATATTGGTAGACACTGTGGTGCTTTCATATTTCTGGAATTTGGTCAGCTCCATGGTATAAATGATGTTGATCATATCAAGAGCGGTCTGGTCGGAAAGCTCCATAGGATTTCCATCGGCATCCTTCATATCTGTCAGTTTATAGCCCTGACGTGTAGAGCCTTTTTTTAATTCAAAGGCTTCTCTTGCTGTAATATCAGAAGGATATTTTCCTGTATCATCGTCTAACTGCTGGGAAGAAATGCCATAAAAGTTCAATAAAAACCGCTTTTTAGCAGCATTGGATGTACTGGTAAAATACATCTGGCCGTTTTCATCCATGGCGATCTCAAATTTGCCGTCGATCTTCTCTCCCCTGCGCTCTAAAATGCTTACAAGGCGGTAGATCATGGCATTCCGGTCAACGGCTTTTGGATAGTCTCCCAGATCCTGAATGGCAACTGCGTAGGCCAGCTGGTTATAAGCCAGCAGATTTCCATTGTGGTCATAAATATTTCCTCTGGTACCAGGAGTAGTCACCAGCTTTTCTGTACGCTGCATATAGCTTTCCTGATAGGAACTTCCATCCAGGATCTGCATGCGGAACAGCTTGCACACCAGACCGGCGAACATAAGGGTAAATATAACTGCCAGGGCAAAAAGGCGTGATGTAATAAGTTTTTTTAGAAATTCCCTGGTCACTTCCAGCAATTCATCAAACAATGGTGGTATCTCTCCTTTTTCCAATATCTTCCAGCCGTCTGCTGGCTGAAAGGAACAGACGGTATACTAACAGTGTGGTTACAGCTGTAAATATGATCTCCGGCAGCATGATCTTAATAAAATAATAAGGCAGATTTAAACGGCCACGGATCAGAAAACGGAAGATATAAATATACAGACTGTACCAAAGACCATTTACAACGCTTAAGATCAGAGGCAGTGTAATATAATCCTCATAATAATACTTGGTAAAAATACCGTTGAAATAGCCGATATATACGTAGATCAGTGTATAAAAGCCAAAAGGCCCGCTGTAGAAAAGATCCAGCAGCAGACCTGATAAAATACCGTAAAACATACCTGCATTCCGTCCATGGATAAAGCCAAAGGAAAAGGTAAGGATCAAAAGCAGGTTAGGTGTTGCCGCCAGAAATGGCAGCAGGGGGAATACACAGTTCTGCACAGTAAAAGCAAGAAGGATCAAAAGGATATTTAATAAGATCTGTTTGACTTTTCCGTTGTTCACTGTCCTGCCTCCTCATCACTGTTTTTCAGATCCGTGAGGATCAGTACTTCCTGAAGATTGTCAAAATCAGCTGCCGGGATCAGATAACCGGACTGGGTCAGATGATCCGGGTCAATGGATACATCCACCGCATAACCGATGAGGATGCCTGGCAGATACTTGGTACTGATATTGGAAGTAATGATCTGGTCTCCGTTTCTAAGGACTGCATCTCTTGAAAAATCAGTCAGTTTCAGTCTTCCCTGCTCATAAAGGGTCAGATCACCTGCAACGATACAGTTATAGGAAGAATCAAGAGACATGGCACCTACACGGCTGGAGTCATCAATAATGGAACGGACGGTGGCATAATTAGCACCTACGTCTGTGACGATACCTACCAGGCCGCCGTCAGCTACTACGTTCATGTCTACAGCAATGCCGTCTGCAGAGCCTTTATTGATACGGAATACCTGAAACCATTTTTCCGAATCCCTGGCAATGACTCTGGCTCCGATCTTGTTGTACTGCATATACTGCTGGTCTAACTGATAAAGCTGGCGCAGGCGGTTTAATTCAAACTGCTCTGCCTGAAGTCTGTTATTTTCTTCTGTTAAAAGAGCTACCTGGCTTTTTAATGATTCATTTTCCGCCAGAGCGCCTTTTAATTTTCCATAATCGGTGATCTCATTGTAAAGTCCGGTACCTACCTTGTTGACACCGGACTGGATGGGAATAAGAAAATACCCTACGCCGGTGCGAAGGGGCTCCATAATGCCGTCTTTTAAAGATGTAATACCAATGAGCAGGATACAGAAAACTGTAAGACCTGCCAGTATATATTTGCTGCGTTTTGATTCCATGGATATCTGTTTTCCTTTACATGTATAACTGCATATGATCTGTATTATATGAGCTGCTGCTGCCTGAAGCTTAAATAGCGTTTATCTCCGATAATAATATGGTCCAAAAGAGAGATCCCTATAACATCTCCCGCTTCTTTTACCCGGCAGGTAAGGAGCATATCAGACTCACTGGGAGTGGGATCACCGCTTGGATGATTGTGGACCAGGATCATGCTTACGGCTAAACAGCGTAAGCCTTCAATAAGGATCTCTCTTGGAGTGATCACTGATGTATTTACAGTGCCTTTTGATACTAAAAGATCCCGTAAAAGATTCTGCTTGGTATTTAAGAACATAACATGGATCTCTTCCTGCTCTAAATGGCGCAGGTCTTCCATGTAATAGTCGGCGATCTGTTCCGGCTGGGTGAAGGAAAGGACCGCTTCTTTTGCCTTGTAATTCCAGATGCGCCTGGAAAGCTCTCCAATGCACATAAGCTGGGCTCCCTTTACTGTTCCTATGCCCTTAATGCGACAGTAATCTTTCAGAGAATGATGCAAAAGCCCTAAAAGGCGGGTGCCATGGCCCTCTAAAGCAAGAATGCTTTTTGCCAGCTCCAGGGATGTGGCATCTTTTGAACCGGTACGGATGATCACTGCTAAAAGTTCCTCATCTGTAAGGGCTCTGGCACCTTTTTCCAGGCACTTTTCATAGGGCCTGTCTTTTTTGGGCAGCTGCTTCATGGTCAGCTTCTGTGTGCTGTTTTCTGTTGTTTGGATCGTTTCTTTCATGATTGCCTCCTGACTGAAGCACCTCTCCAAGTACCTTTGTCAGAAGTCTGGCAGACTCACGAACCCCGCACTTACATGCTCTACTGCCTGCTTACGCAGCCGCTTGATTTTCGCTGCACGCATTACATTAGATCATGCGGTAAATAATAAGGGCAATGGCAATACCGATGATGCTGGCCATAGTGATCTTAATGGTAAGCCCAAATGTGATGATCAGTATGCCAAAGTTGATGACTAAAGGTGAATCAAGACCAAAAGACTGGCCAAAATTCAGCCAGCTAAGCCATGAAATGCCGTTGGCAAGCTGACCCATAAAGCCTCCTAATACAATGCCTGCAAGCAGCATGATCAGAAGGATCCAGAAATTCTTACGTCCCATAACACTCTCCTTAAGTTATCATATTATCATAAGTTTTTTTTCATGTCATCTTAAGATTTTCAAAACTCCGTCATCAATAAGCTGCTGTAAAGACTTAAGGATTCCCAGTTTTGCATGGTACCAGGTAAGACCGCCCTGGAAATAAACAGCATATGGTGGCTTAATTGGGCCGTCTGCACTTAATTCAATGGAAGATCCCTGAACGAAAGCGCCTGCTGCCATGATGACCTGGCTGTCATATCCTGGCATATCCCATGGTTCCGGAGTTACAAAGCTGTCAACAGGAGCGGCTGCCTGGATGCCTTTGCAGAAAGAGATCACGCCCTGGGCAGTGCCAAAAGTAATGGCCTGAATAATGTCGTGGCGGGATTCACTGCCATTTGGAACAACACCGCAGCCTAATCTTTCGTATACGTTAGCTGCAAAGATAGCTCCCTTTAATGCGCCTGCAACAACAGTTGGGGATAAGAAAAATCCCTGGTATAACTGCTGGTTTAAGCCAAGGCTTGCGCCTACTTCTTTTCCAAGTCCCGGAGCGCTTAAGCGATAGGAGGCTCTGTCTACACATTCCTTCTTACCTGCAATATAGCCACCAATAGGCGCAAGGCCGCCGCCTGGGTTCTTGATCAGGGATCCAACGATCATATCGGCTCCTACGTCTGTAGGTTCAATGGTCTCTACAAACTCTCCATAGCAGTTATCTACCATGCAGATGACTTCCGGTTTGATCTTCTTTACAAATGCGATCAATTCACCGATCTGCTTTACAGAAAAGGTAGGACGTGGATCATAACCTTTGGAGCGCTGAATGGTCACTAATTTGGTTTTTTCGTTAATTGCCTTTGCAATGTTATCATAGTCAAAGGTACCGTCTGGAAGAAGGTCTACCTGACGGTAGCTGACGCCATACTCTTTTAAAGAACCTACGGAATCACGGATGCCAATAACCTCTTCCAGTGTGTCATATGGTTTTCCTACAGGGGATAAAAGCTCATCGCCCGGGCGTAAATTTCCGGATAATGCAATATGCAGTGCATGGGTTCCGGAGATCAGCTGGGGGCGTACCAGAGCGCTTTCAGTATGGAAAACGCTGGCATATACATCCTCTAATGTATCACGGCCCAGGTCATTGTAGCCATAACCAGTGGTTGCGGCAAAATGGATGTCGCTGACTTTATTATCCTGCATGCCCTTTAAAACCTTTAACTGGTTGTATTCAGCAACCTGGTCGATCTTTTCAAAACGTTCCTTCAGGCTTTCTTCTATATCTGCGGCATAGTCAAGAACCTCTTTGCTGATACCCAGCTGTTCGTACATGCCATTTAAGATCTGCTGTTCCATTGTTTTATAACTCCTCTTAAATTACTTTTGTTTATACTTTATTGTTTAAACCGATTTTCGGTTTGCTATTTTAGCACGATTCCCTTTTCTTCGCAATCCTTTAATATATCCTTAAGAATCTGATCCGTATCCCCCTGATATCCGTCAAGATCTAACCAGCGTACCTCACGTTCTCTGCGAAACCAGGTCAGCTGCCTTTTGGCAAAGTGTCTTGTATCCCGCTTCAGAATATAGACAGCTTCATCCAGAGTACAGTCGCCGTCCAGATAATCTAATATCTCCTTATAGCCAAGTCCCTGCATAGAAGTCTGGCCTCTGTGGCAGCCCATGGCTTTTAATTTCTTTACTTCTTCCACCAGGCCGTTTTCCATCATGATATCCACACGTTTGTCAATGCGTTCATAAAGAGTCTTACGATCTCTGGTAAGAACATAATATAAGAAATTATAGGGAGATTCCTTCTGACGCATTTCCTCATTATGCTCTGAGATTTTTTCTCCTGTTTGTTTAAAATACTCAATAGCACGGATCACACGCTTTATGTTATTGGCATGGATCTGCTTTGCAGCTTCCGGATCCACCTGGGATAATTTCTCATGGAGAATTCCCGGAGCTTTTTCCCCCAGATCCCTTGCGAGCTGTTCCAGTTCTTCTCGAATTGGATTTTTCTCATCATTTTCCTTAAAATCAATATCATAAAGCAGGGCCTGGATATAAAAGCCAGTTCCTCCTGTGATAACAGGAATGTTGTGATGAGAATAAATCTCATCCATTGCCTGGCGGGCCAGTGCCTGGAATGTGACTACATTAAAATCATCCTGGGGATCCAACACGTCAATGAGATAATGAGGAATTCCCTCCATTTCTTCTTTTGTCACCTTTGCAGAGCCAATGTCCATATGCCGGTATACCTGCATGGAATCTGCGCTTACGATCTCTCCGCCTACTGCTTTCGCAAGCTGGATGGAAAGAGCGGTCTTACCTACAGCTGTAGGCCCTGTAAGGATAATAAGGGGCTTTTTCTCTGTATTCATATGCTCTCCTTCAAATTTTATACAATGCGCTTAAATTTCTTTTCCAGTTCGTAGCGGCTCATGGAGATGATGGTGGGGCGTCCATGAGGGCAGGCATAGGGATTGTCTAACTTTAATAACTGGTCGATCAGTTCATTTGCTTCCATAGCCGACAAGTGATTGCCGCCTTTGACTGCTGCTTTACAGGACATGGATGCGATCTTTTCATAAATACTGTCTGGATTATGTGCTGCCATTTCATCAGACAGTCCATCGATCATTTCTAAAAGAAGGTCCTTCTTTGCAATGGAAAACAGATTGGCCGGTACAGCCCGGACAGCAAATTCCCGGCCGCCAAAAGGTTCGATCTCAAAACCGATGCGGGTAAAGTATTCCATATATTTATTTAAAAGAAGCTCTTCATTTGGATTTAAAGTCAGAATGATAGGCGGTTCCACCATCTGGGAACTGTAATCACGGTCTTTTAAGCTTTTTACTGTTTTTTCGTAAAGGACCTTTTCATGGGCTGCATGCTGATCAATGATATATAAGTGGTCATTGTATTCGATCAGCCAGTAAGTGTCAAAAAGCTGCCCGATCAGCTTGTGTTTCAGGCGGGAAGCCGGATCTAAAAGCTTTTCTCCGAAGAGATCTAACTGCCTGGGGATTGTGGCACTGTCTGAAACAGAGTTATCCACAATGTTGGTAACGTTCTGAGAAGCCGGATCCTGCTGTACAGTCTGAGGTGTGTTTTTGATTGCAGGAGTCCGTATACCATTGCCTGCGTTCTCATTCACATGAGCTTTTTCCTCATCCACAGAGCTGCCATTCCACTTTTCAAACGCTTTTCGGTTCTCTTCCTCCGCCTTCTTCCTCTCTTTCAGCCATTCCGGCATCATATCCGAAATATCCGGCTCTTTTACAAAAGAAGGTTTCGGCGGTGCAATCTGGTGGTAGCTGCCTACGGCAGAGGCTGCAGCGGATCTTTCTGTAGCAGCAGGCTGTTCCTTGTGCTCCAGTACATCTTTCCGTCTTGTCTCAAAGGGCTCTGGTCTTGGAGCTTTTTTCTCCTCAAAGCGTTTTGCATCCTGCTCTTCTTTGGCGTTTAAGTTTACATCCGGGATCAGTTCCTTATGTGCCAGAGCATTTGCTACTGCATTCATGGCCTGATCATAGATAAATTCTCCGTCACTGAACCGCAGTTCCATTTTGGTAGGGTGGACATTTACATCCAGTGTCTGTGGATCGATCTGAAAATGCAGCATGGTAAAAGGATACTTATGCTGCATCATAAAAGGCTTGTAAGCCTCTTCTATGGCCTTAGAAAGGATGTTGCTGCGTACGTACCGTCCATTTACAAAATAGTTTTCATAATTGCGGTTAGAACGGGCGATCACAGGCTTTCCAATATATCCAGTGATAGTAACTCCCGGCCCCTGGGCATGGACTTCTAACAGATTGGCTGTGATCTCCCGGCCAAATACTGTATAGATCAGATCTTTCAGATTATTATTTCCAGAGGTATACAGCTTGTTCTGATTATTCTGGATAAAGCGGATAGAAATATCCGGGTGGGATAATGCGATCTTTTCCACTACAGAGGCTACATGGGTTCCTTCTGTAACAGGAGTCTTTAAAAACTTCTTTCTGGCAGGAGTATTAAAAAACAGATTCCTTGCAATGATGGTGGTTCCCTCTGGAGCGCCGATCTCTTCTAAGCTCTTTTCTCTTCCACCTTCGATCTGATAACGGGTACCGGTGAGAGTCTGGGCTGTTTTTGAGATCAGCTCCACCTGGGAAACTGCGGCAATACTGGCTAACGCTTCTCCGCGAAATCCAAGAGAGCCGATGGTCATCAGATCGTCTACTGTATGTATCTTGCTGGTGGCATGCCTTAAAAAGGCTGTGGCAACCTGATCTTTCGGGATACCGCAGCCATTATCTGTGATGCGGATCAGGCTGCAGCCTCCATCCCGTATTTCTACGGTAACAGCTGTAGCCTGTGCATCAATGGCATTTTCCAGAAGTTCTTTTACAACAGAAGCAGGGCGTTCAATCACTTCGCCGGCTGCGATCTTGTTAATGGTGGTCTCATCTAAAACAGAGATGGTGGGCATAGCATCAAGTCCTTTCTTACAGATCCATTAAACCGTCCAGAATATGAACTGTCATTTCCCCTTTTTCCATATCCACATTCAAGATACAGTCTTTAATTGCAGGTAAAAGAAGCTCTTTTCCATTTGGAAGAGCTACTACATATACATCATTTGCACCGGTTTCCAGTACATCTTTCATGGTACCTACTTCATTTCCAGCATCATCCTTTACCTGCAGACCAATAAGATCTGTAATAAAGTATTCATCTGGCTTTAAGGCAACGGCCTGTTCCCTGGTAATAAGCAGGTCTTTCTGACGCCAGGTTTCTACGTCATTGATATTGTCATAGCCCTTAAACTTTAAAATGACCATATTTTTAAAGAATTTTACCTGTTCGATCTCTAGTGTGAGCTGTCCTTTGCCAGTATCCAGGATAACGGTTTTCAGCTTTTTAAAACGCTTTGCATCATCCGTGGTAGGAAAAACCTTTACTTCACCTCTTACACCGTGGGTAGAGGTCACTACACCTACACGCAGCATGTTTTCCATAAATATAAGATCCTTTCTGTATAACCTTTTATATAACCAAAAAGGGCTGCCGCAAAATAGCTGTATCTATTCTGCGGCAGTCCCTCCTCTTTTTACTGAATCTCTACGATTACTTTCTTATCTTCCTTTGAGGCAGCGGCCTTGACTACGGAACGGATTGCTTTTGCGATCCTGCCTTGCTTGCCAATGACCTTGCCCATATCGGCAGGAGCTACCTTAAGTTCGATCAGTGTGTCGTCACCTTTCAGGGATTCACTGACTACAACCTCATCCGGGTTATCGACTAATGCTTTCGCAATCACTTCGACTAATTCCTTCATCTCTCCACCTCTTTTGATTAAAGATTACTGAATACCAGCGATCTTTAACAGCTTTCCTACAGTTTCGGTTGGCTGAGCGCCGTTTGCTAACCACTTCTTGGTAGCTTCTTCATCAAACTTGATCACGCTAGGATCTTTGGTGGAATCATAATATCCAACTTCCTCGATGAACTTTCCATCTCTTGGGGATCTGGAATCAGAAACTACGATTCTATAAAAAGGAGCCTTCTTCTGTCCCATTCTTCTTAATCTCATCTTTACTGCCATTGTTACATACCTCCGTAAAATTAATCTTTTCTATTTGTTTTCGTTTTTATATGTTAGACATACAGGAACACCTGTCTGACTATCTAAGTTTGCCAGAAGCTTAAAATGGAAGCTTCATCTTGCCGCCCATAAGGCCGCCTAAACCGCCCAGGCCTTTCATGCCTTTGCGCTTGCCGCCGCCCATAAGGCCCGGCATCTGTTTCATCATTTTCTTCATCTGGTCAAACTGTTCTACCAGACGGTTTACTTCGCCAATGTCCACACCAGCGCCTTTTGCAATACGCTGTTTGCGGGACGGGTTCATCAGTCCCGGATTGGCTCTTTCCTCTTTTGTCATGGAAAGGATAATGGATTCTACACGGTGCATGGAACGTTCGCCTTCATCCATATCTACACCAGCTAACTGGCTTCCCACACCAGGCATCATGGAAAGAATGCTTCCCATACCGCCCATTTTCTTGATCTGCTGCATCTGGTTTAAGAAATCGTTATAATCGAATTCTGCCTTGCGCAGCTTCTGGGATAACTCTTTGGCCTGTTCCTCATCTACCTGGGCTGCTGCCTTCTCAATGAGAGACTGGATATCACCCATTCCAAGGATTCTGGAAGCCATACGGTCTGGATAAAACTGCTCTAAATCAGAGAGCTTCTCACCCATACCAATGTATAAAATAGGCTTTCCGGTGACAGAGCGGATAGAAAGGGCTGCACCACCACGGGTATCGCCATCCAGCTTTGTAAGGATCACACCGTCAATACCGATCTTATCGTTAAAGGTTCCGGAAACATTCACTGCATCCTGACCAGTCATGGCATCTACTACCAGAATGGTCTGATATACATTTACCGTTTCCTTGATCTGCTCCAGCT
>JBNMGK010000131.1:0-6688 GCA_050872205.1 Enterocloster sp. | reverse complement strand
TATTTATTCTTTTTTAAGTACTCGATCAGCCGCTTTGCCGTTTCCTCAGAATCGGTGACAATATTCTGGATACTGCCTCCTAAAGCTGTCTCAATAGCAGTTTCGTACTTTTTCTCTGTGCTGATAATATCAGCCACAACACCCCGGATCCCGTGGATGCGGTCCCTTACTTCCATGACACGGCGGATACTGTTTCCGTAGCCATCATAGCGTTCTGCAAGGTTTCGCAGGGATTCCAGCTTGGTATGGGCCATATGGTATTCCTGCTGGGTGTTATTTAAGTTTTTATTTAACCGTTGGACTTCTTTTTGAGCAGTGTTCATGGCATCTTCTGCCTCTTCTGCTGCAAATTGTGCGGTTTCCAGCTGTTCCTGTATACTATCTAAAGCTGCTTTTTCCTGGTTTATCTTCTCATCCTGGACAGATTCATCACTTTTAAAACGGAGAAGCTTCTGGGAAACTTCACTGCGACGCAGGTTCACCTGTTCCAGCATGGTCTCATAACGCTGCTGTCTGGCAGTAAGACCTGCTTTTTCATTTAACGCCTGGATAATATCACTTTTTGCCTGTTCAATGGCAGCTTCCAGGCTTTGGATCGTAGAATCTGCTTCCTGTAACTGTGCTTTAGCAGCCTCTAAACGTTTTCCGGAATCTTTGACCTGTTCTTCTACATTCTGCTGGTCCCTCTTATAAGTTTCCAGCTGCTCTTCATAGTGAGCCAGATCCTTTGCAATGGCATCTTTGCGGCTTTTATAATGCTCTTCGTTGGCCTCTTCTGTATGGATCTGTTCCCGGAGAACATTGATCTGGCCTTCGCTGGTGCTTTTTGCCATAGCTGCCTCATTTAAGGCATTGCGGTTGGCAGTCAGTGTTTCATCCAGCTTAGCCAGCTTCTCTTCTAATGCATCATATTCTTTTCGCAGGTCATCTGCTTTTTTCTGTGTCTCTTCCACGTCTCCTGAAAGAAGATGTCTGCGGTTTTCTACTGCTTTTAACTGCCCCTGGGTGCTTTCTGTATCCAGAAGAAACTGGTTGGCATCACAAAGCTTTAATTCTTCTTTTAACTGGAGATATTCTCTTGCTGATTTAGACTGGCGCTCCAATGGACCTACCTGTTTTTCCAGCTCTGATAAAATATCACTGACACGGACCAGATTGGCCTTCTCATCCTCTAACTTTTTCTGGGCAATGGATTTGCGCCGTTTGTATTTTACAATACCTGCAGCCTCATCAAACAGTTCACGGCGGTCTTCTGGCTTGCCGCTTAAGATCTTGTCGATCTGGCCCTGTCCGATAATAGAATAGCCTTCTTTACCGATACCTGTATCATAAAACAGCTCATTAATATCCTTTAAGCGGCAGGCGCTGCCGTTGATCATATATTCACTTTCGCCAGAACGATATAAACGTCTGGAAACAGTGACTTCATCGTAATCAATAGCCAGCTGATGATCTGCATTGTCCAAAGTAATGGCTACATAAGCAAAGCCCTGGGGCTTTCTAAGCTCTGTACCGGAAAAGATAACATCCTGCATACTGGCTCCTCGCAGCTGTTTAATGCGCTGCTCGCCTAATACCCAGCGGACTGCATCGGCAACATTGCTCTTTCCACTTCCATTTGGACCTACAATGCCGGTAATACCATTATGAAATTCAAAAAGCAGTTTATTGGCAAAGGATTTAAATCCCTGGATCTCAATGCTTTTTAGATACATGTTTCACCCGCCTTAAGCTTTAAAATACCGTTATAGGCGGCTAACTGCTCTGCTGCCTTCTTTGTGCGGCCTTTTCCACGGCCGATCTCCTGGTCACCTACAAGAGCGCGTACCTCAAAGGACTTGTTGTGATCCGGTCCTTCTTCTTTCAGGATCTCATAAGTCAGTTCCCCATCCTGACGGCTCTGTACGATCTCCTGTAAGATAGTCTTGCTATCATAAAAGAGCTGTTTGTGTTCAATATCATTTAAAATGAATCTGTGAATGTACTCTTTTGCACTAGCAAAACCACCGTCCAGATAAATAGCTCCGATGACAGCTTCCATAGCGTCTGATACAACAGAATTACGGTTTCTTCCGCCAGTTGCATCTTCTCCTTTACCTAAAAACAGATAACTTCCTAACTGGATGTCTTCTGCACAGTATGCCAGAGTAGGCTCGCATACAATACTGGCTCTGATCTTCGTCAGATCGCCTTCTGGTTTGTCTGTGTATTTGTGATAGAGAAAATCACTGGTAACGATCTCAAGGACAGCGTCACCTAAAAATTCCAGACGCTCATTGCAGTGATTGTGATCTAAACGGTGTTCATTTGCATAGGAACTGTGGGTCAGTGCCTGTGCCAGTAAATTTTTGTCCTGGAAGTGATAGGAGATCTTATCTTCCAGTTCTTTTAACTGTATATTCATAATATGGTTCCCTCTTTCAACACAAAAGGGCTGTTATGCAACAGCCCTGGATTCCTGTCATTTAGTTCAGTGCATTTTTAATCTGTTCAACTGCGTCCCCAACGGTAACGATCTGTTCTGCAGCTTCATTTGGAATCTCAATGTCGAACTCCTCTTCAATTCCCATGATGATCTGGAAGATATCCAGAGAGTCAGCACCCAGGTCATCTACAAATGTAGCTGCCATTGTCACATCCTCCGGTTCAATGTTCAACACTTCTGCGATAATTCCCTGTAATTTCTCAAATTCCATTTCTTAGCTCCTCTTTCTTAGATCTTTATTCTTTGATTTCTTCTGTTTTTCCGTTTCCAACTGTCAAGGACTCTTTTATCTTTTCATTGATCTGCTGTTCCTTGAAAGTTACACATTGGATGATGGAATTGCGTACCTCTGTACGCTTTGAACTTCCGTGGGTCTTTACTACTAAGCCCTTTAAGCCTAAAAGTGGCGCTCCGCCATACTGGCTGGCATCAAATGCCTTCAAGGTAGTTTTTAAGGCCGGTTTAACTAAAAGAGCACCGATCTTGCTTCTTAATGTGGCCATCATACCCTGTTTTACCATATGGATCAGTGTAGCACCCACGCCCTCGTAAAGTTTAAGGATCACATTGCCTGTAAAAGCTTCACAGACGATCACATCTGCTCCGCCGTGTGGGATCTCTCTGGCTTCAATGCTGCCGATAAAATTAATATCAGGACAGGCTTTAAGAAGTGGGAAGGTTTCTTTTACAAGGGCATTTCCCTTTTCTTCTTCTGCTCCGATATTTACAATGGCAACTCTTGGATTTTTGATACCGACCACATGTTCCATATAGATGGAACCCATCTGAGCAAACTGCACCAGATGAGAAGGTCTGGCATCTACGTTGGCACCACAGTCTATGAGCAGGGATACACCTTTTTCAGTAGGAATAAGGGGTGCTAACGGTGGACGTTCCACGCCTTTTATCCTTCCTACGATCACCTGTCCACCTACTAAGATGGCACCAGAGCTTCCCGCGGATACAAAAGCATCTGCTTCTTGATTCTTTACAAGATTCATGCCTACCACAATGGATGAGTCCTTCTTCTTTCGAATGGCATTTACCGGCGGTTCTTCTGTGGCAATCACTTCCGTGGCATTCACCACCTGGATCTGCTCTTTGTTGTAAGTATATTTGGAAAGCTCTGCATTTACTACAGCTTCCTGACCTACTAAAAGCACCTGGATCCCTGGTTTTGTCTGCACCGCCTCTACGGCTCCTGCAACCATCTCAACTGGCGCCAGATCGCCGCCCATAGCGTCTACAGCTATTTTGATCATAAAAGACTCTCCTTTCGGTTTCGCAATACAGTTATTAATATACTAGATGTCGTATCATAAATCAATACGTTTTTGTGTGAATTCTGTGTGGTAAATTTCCATGCGAAAAAGAGGACCCTGAGAAATTCCCAGGATCCTCCGATCTTCGTTTTTTACAGATTATTCAGCTGTATTAACGATTTCGCGCTTGTTGTAGCTTCCGCAAGCCTTGCATACTCTGTGAGGCATCATCAGGGCTCCGCACTTGCTGCACTTAACCAGGTTTGGTGCGCTCATCTTCCAGTTTGCTCTACGGCTGTCTCTTCTAGCTTTAGAAGATTTATTCTTTGGACAAATAGACATGGTTTACACCTCCTTCAACTGTTTAAAAATATCCTGGATAACTGACATTCTTGGGTCCAGTGACCTGTTGTCGCAGTCACAAGTCCCTCGGTTGAGATTTGTGCCACATCTATTGCAAATCCCCTTGCAGTTATCACTGCAGAGAACTCTCATAGGCAGGTTCAGGGTTAACTCATTACCAACCAGCTGGTCGACATCCAGATTATAACCATTAATATAGAACTGCTCATCCAAAGCTTCTATACGGTCTTCCTTCGTCTGATTCATATCCAGCTCCTGGTCGATCTCTAATTCAAATGGAACCATTACCGGATCCAGGCATCTGGCACATGGCATCTGAAGACTTAAAACAGCCTTCCCGGTCACAGTCAGCACCCGTTCTCCCTGATTTGTAATAACCAGAGTCACCGGTTCTTTTTCCACAACTTTATAAGAACCGTCAGGTCCTTTAAAATGTGTCATTTCCAATGGAACAGTATAGGTTTTGGATTTCCCTTCAACAGGGAACAGCTCTGATAAATTAATCAGCATATCGTACTCCTTGATATGCACCTATGCTATTATACATAGGTGCACCGGGTTTGTCAACAAATTTTTCCAAAAATATTATTTTACCAGTCTTAAAGTCTCTCTTGCGATTGCAAGCTCTTCGTTGGTTGGGATCAGCATAACTTTTACCTTGGAATCTGGAGCGGAAATGATTCTTCTCTCTCCTCTTACATTGTTAGCTTCGTCATCGATCTTAACGCCTAAGTAGCCTAAGTATTCGCAAACATTCTTTCTGGTAGCCTTATCATTTTCACCAACACCAGCGGTAAATGCAATAGCATCTACACCGTTCATAGCTGCTGTGTAAGCACCTACGTACTTAGCAACACGGTATACGAATGCATCCAGAGCTACTGCTGCCAGATGGTTTCCTTCTTCCTTTGCCTTCTCGATATCACGGAAGTCGCTGGAGATGCCGCCGCTCATGCCTAAAACGCCGGACTTCTTATTTAAGATGTTCAGAACTTCGTTTACGTCCTTGCCTTCCTTGTTGCAGATGAACTGAACAACAGCAGGATCAACGTCACCACTTCTGGTACCCATGATCAGGCCCTCAAGAGGTGTAAGTCCCATACTGGTATCTACGCACTTGCCGCCGATGGAAGCAGATACGCTGGCACCATTTCCTAAGTGGCAAACGATAACTTTTGCCTTTTCTGGATCTAAGTTGCCGAACTTGATTGCTTCACCGGATACGAACATATGGCTGGTTCCGTGGAAGCCGTAACGACGGATGCTGTATTTCTCATAGTACTCATGAGGAATTGCATACATATAAGCCTTCTCTGGCATGGACATACCGAATCCAGTATCCCATACTGCTACGTTTGGCTTGCCAGGCATAGCCTCTTCACAAGCTTCGATACCCATTAAGTTAGCTGGGTTATGCAGAGGTCCTAAGTCGAAGCACTCACGGATAACTCTCTTAACATCCTCGTTTACTACTACAGACTCGCTGTAAACAACGCCTGCATGCAGTACGCGGTGTCCGATTGCAGAGATCTCATCGGTGCTTGCGATCACGCCGTGATCTTTGTCCTGTAAAGCTTCCATAACCATGTTGATGGCTACAGTGTGGTTTGGCATTGGGCTTTCAACAACATATTTGTCTTTGCCTGCTGGCTGATGGGTCAGCTTGGAACCTTCGATACCGATTCTTTCGCAAAGGCCCTTAGCAACAACGCTTTCGTTGTCCATATCGATCAGCTGATACTTTAAGGAAGAGCTTCCGCAGTTGATAACTAAAATCTTCATAATAGGTGATTCTCCTGTATATTTATTTATAATTAGTTGTTCTGGCACTGTACAGCTGTGATAGCTACAACACCTACGATATCGTCAGCAGAGCATCCTCTGGACAGATCGTTTACTGGCTTGGCAATACCCTGGCACATTGGGCCGTAAGCAGCTGCCTTGCCAAGTCTCTGAACCAGCTTGTAGCCGATATTACCAGCATCCAGGTCTGGGAATACCAGTACGTTGGCATGTCCGGCAACCTTGGAATCTGGAGCCTTAGAAGCACCGATCTCAGGAACGATTGCTGCGTCTAACTGCAGTTCGCCGTCTAATGCTAACTCTGGAGCCATTTCCTTAGCTAACTTGGTAGCTTCTACTACTTTGTCTACATCAGCATGCTTTGCGCTTCCCTTGGAAGAATGGGACAGCATAGCAACATTTGGCTCATGTCCTACTAACATCTTGAAGCTTTCAGCGGAAGAAACAGCGATTGCTGCTAATTCGTCTGGAGTTGGGTTCTGGTTCAGACCACAGTCAGCGAATACGAAGGTGCCATTGTCACCAAGATCGCAGTCCGGAACTTCCATTAAAAAGAATGCGGATACCAGCTTGGTTCCTGGTTTGGTTTTGATAACCTGTAAGCAAGGTCTTAAGGTGTTTGCTGTAGAGTGGCATGCACCGGATACCATACCATCAGCATCGCCGTTTTTGATCATTAAGCAGCCATAGTAAGCATAGTCACCTAAAATGGTCTCTTTTGCTTTCTCTGGAGTCATGCCTTTTGCTTTTCTTAACTCAACGAAAAGATCGATAT
>JBNMGK010000479.1:0-1680 GCA_050872205.1 Enterocloster sp. | reverse complement strand
TTAATGGTGCGGCGCTGTGTTATCTGCTGCTTATGGCAGGAGAAACGGCAGGCTTTGGCTTTTGCACCGCAAAATCCTGCAGGAGTGAGGAAAAGGAGACAAGGCAATGACAGAGGAAAGAAAGAGTGAAAATGCTCTTCGCAAGCCACGGGTCGATGTGGTGATTCCTACCTATAAACCAGGTAAGAAATTTTCCAGACTTTTAAAAATGCTGGAGAAACAGACCTATCCCATAGGGAAGATCATTGTAATGAATACAGAAAAGGCATTCTGGAATGAAAAGGGCTTTGAGGGGATCAGCAATCTTCAGGTCCACCACCTGACAAAGGCGGAATTTGACCATGGCGCTACCAGAAACAGAGGAATGCGGTTTAGCCGGGCGGATATTGTGGTATTTATGACTGATGATGCAGTTCCGGCAGATGAATTTTTAATTGAAAAACTGGTGGGGGCATTTAACCAGAGGGGTCCGGAAGGAGAAGCGGTGATCATGGCTTATGCAAGACAGCTTCCTGACAAGGACTGTCCGTTAGCCGAGCGGTATACACGTTCCTTTAATTATCCGGAGGAGAGCTGCTTAAAGACAAAGGCAGATCTGAAACGCCTGGGTATCAAGACTTTCTTTGCTTCTAATGTATGCTGTGCCTATGACAGGGAGAAATTCTGGTTCCAGGGGGGATTTATTAAAAATGCCATTTTCAATGAAGATATGATCTTTGCGGGAAAGGCAGTTATGGAAGACGATTACGCCATTGCCTATGTGGCCGATGCAAAGGTGATCCATTCCCATAATTATAACTGTACCCAGCAGTTTAAGAGAAACTTTGACCTGGCGGTGTCCCAGGCAGACCACCCGGAGGTATTCGGCGGCATTCATTCTGAAAGTGAAGGCATCCGTCTGGTGAAGCAGACAGCCCATTATCTGTCAGAGCAGCATAAACCATGGCTGATCCCGGGAATGTTTGTAAAAAGCGGTTTTAAGTACATGGGATACCGTATGGGAAAGGCATATCACATGCTTCCCCAGTGGCTGGTCATGAAATGTACCATGAACCGGGAATACTGGCTGGAGAAAAAAGAAGGCGGTGACAGGCGATGATGACAATGATGCTTCGTGTGGTGCTGATCGTAGTTTCTGTTATCACCATGACATTTATGATGCGCAAGATACGCCAGGCAAAGGTGCAGATTGAAGCTGCCATGTTCTGGGTGATCATGGCATTGATCTTAGTGGTATTTGCAGTGGTACCGGGAGCTGCAGATCTTTGTGCAAGGCTGTTGGGCATTTATTCTACACCTAACTTTTTGTTCCTGTTTATGATCTTTCTGCTGATCGTAAAGGCATTTGGCATGACGATCCAGTTATCCCAGCTTGAAAGCAAGCAGAGGGAGCTGATCCAGAAAATGGCCCTGGAGCAGAAATTTCTGGAAGAGAAGGAAGCTGCTTTAGAAGAGCGGGAAGCTGCACTGGAAACATATGAGAAAGGTGAATAAAAGATAAAAGGGAACGAAAAGATGAAAAAGAAATTATCTGTCTGGCTTTTATGGCCTTTCGCTGTGTTTCTTCTGGGAGTCTGGCACTTCCTTGATGTGCGGGCATCTGTAACAGAGACAGGCCACCACTGGCTGTATGGCTGGTATGGGGGCCTGTTTTTCGTGAGTATGGTGGTGCTGGTTGGT
>JBNMGK010000409.1:0-2372 GCA_050872205.1 Enterocloster sp. | reverse complement strand
TACAGGGAGCATGATCGGAATGAAAATGTACATGGCTGAGTTTGCGTCAATGAAGCAGCCTGCGATCAGGAAGATCACGTTGCAGATCAGTAAGAATGTAAACTGATTGCCTGCTACTTTTGCCAGCAGCTCGGAAGCTGCGGTGGAGATACCAAAACGGGTACATACAAAGGAGAACAGGGATGCGCATGCTACAATAAGCATGATGCCACCGGTGGTCTTTGCAGAGTCGATGAGGATATCCCAAAGGTCTTTTAATTTTACTTCTTTATAAATTACCATACCTACAAAAAGGCCATATACAACAGAAACTGCTGCTGCCTCAGTAGGTGTGAAAATACCACCGTAAATACCGCCAAGGATGATGACTGGCATTAAAAAGCCCCAAAATGCGTCTTTAAATGCATCCAGACGTTCTTTTGCAGATGCTTTCTGTACATTGGACGGAACTACATGGTTTTTGCGTACTTCTAACATTACCACTACGATCAGGGCAAGTCCCATAAGGATTCCAGGAACGATACCAGCCATAAACATGTCACCAATGGAAACGCCGGTAATGGAAGCATACACAACGAAAGCGATACTCGGCGGGATGACAATGGCAATGGAGCTGGCAGTTGCCATTAATGCAGTGGAGAATGGAGCGGAAAATCCTCCTCTTTCTACCATAGCCGGGATCAGGACTGCGCCTAAGGCTGCTACGGTTGCAGGACCGGAACCGGAAATTGCGCCAAAGAAGCAGGCAACGATGATACATACATTTGCAATACCGCCTTTGCGGTGTCCAACACAGGTGTCAACGAAGCGGATCAGTCTTGTGGAAATACCGGCCTTTGCCATAATGTTTCCGGATAATACGAAAAACGGGATAGCAAGAAGCAGGAATTTGCTGATACCGGAGTAAATGTTAGTTGCTACAATGGTTAAAGAAGTTCCTGAATACAGAATCGCTGCTGCGGATGAAAGTCCCAGGCAGATAGAGATCGGAACATTTAAAACCAGTAAAACGAAAAAGGTGATAAAAAGAACTGCACTTACCATTTATTTATCCTCCTTTTTCATATCATTCTTTTCTGCTGCGTTTGTTTTTGCACATTCATCCACACAATACTCGATAAAGTGCAGGACCATGCACACGGAACCAATGGGGACGAAGGACCAGAAGATCCATTCCGGCCAGTTTAATACGAAGGTTCGTTTCTGGTTGGCAAGCTGTGCCAGCACCTTGTCCATACCGTAATAGAATAAGATTCCCATGAAAGCCACGGAAAAAAGTGTGATGAGAATGACCACCGGCTTTTTACATGACTTTGGCAGGCGCTCTGTTACCAGGTTTAAACCTACCAGACCTCCCTCTCTTGCAGACAATGCTGCGCCTAAAAGGGTGATCAGAACAAAAATTGCAACCACCAGTTCCTCTGTAAAAGACCATGACTGGTGGATCACTTTACGTGAAAACACGTTTCCTACTGTCAGTACAAGGATCAGGATCATGGTAGCTGCCAGAACTGCTTTTTCAACCAGCGCTACAAAGTCCATAAGCTTTTTATACCCTTTCATACTGCCTCCTCCTAAATATGTAATGCTTTTTCCTGCGTAAGATCCTGTGTTATTTCCGTATTTTTCATGTGTTCTGTATCCTGTTTCTATGACATTCTTCTGCATGATGCATCAGAAAGCATAAAAAAACCGCCCCTTGTACTATAAGGGACGGATGATTAATGGATTCTGTCAGAAGCTTTCACTTTTCACGGAAAGTAAAACACCTGCAGTATCGTATAAGCATACGCTGCTGCCGCTTGCGCGGATCTTATAAAAATACAGGTCTTGCGGCTCTTGCTCTCAGTCAATCGAAGCCAGCCTTTATTTTTATAACAGGTTATTAATAATGTACGTATTATTGTACACGGATTCGCAAAAAACGTCAATATCTTTTTATTTTTTTAAGTTATATGATGTATTGACAGCAAATGAAATTGGATGTAGTATCAACCATATAGATGTATATACACCTTTTTTCGAGAAAGGACGATGATAATTCCATGGATCATACACAGCGAAAAATAACAAAAATAGCCAGAGAAGCCTCTAAATTCACAGTCCAGACCATGAAGGCCGATGGTATTGGCACTGCGGAGTTTGATTTTATCCACCTGGTACGCCACAAACCGGGTATCACTCAGGCTGAGGTGCGGGAAGTTTTAAAGATCGACAAAGGCGCTGCTGCTCGCCGGGCTGCCAGTCTGGAAGCCAAGGGCTATCTGGTGCGAAAGCCGAATCCTGAGGATAAACGCAGCCAGCTGTTATTTGCTACAGAAAAAGCGGAAGAACTTAAAAATTCCAAGGCAAGTATTGAAACAGCTTTTTAT
>JBNMGK010000428.1:0-2222 GCA_050872205.1 Enterocloster sp. | reverse complement strand
TGGTATGGCGTATGGTACATACCTGCCGTGATGATTTTGAGGCACATATCCGCAACAAACGATGCAGCTGCGCTATTTCCCAGCCGGTTCCCTGCGTAGCCCTCTGTCCGGCCCACGTAGATATTCCAGGCTATATTGCCCTGGTAAGAGATGGACGATACGCAGATGCCATCCAGCTGATCCGCAAGGACAACCCATTCCCTTCTACCTGCGGTTTTATCTGCGAACATCCATGTGAAGCTCGCTGCCGCCGCAATATGGTAGATACCTCTGTCAATATCCGGGGGCTTAAGAGAGCTGCTGCTGACCTTGCAGGAAAAGTGGCACCACCACCATGCGGCCCTTCCACAGGCAAAAAGATCGCCGTTGTAGGCGGTGGACCTTCCGGCCTTTCTTCTGCTTATTATCTGCAGTTAATGGGCCATCAGGTCACTGTATATGAGATGCTGCCAAAACTGGGCGGTATGCTGCGCTATGGTATTCCGAACTACCGTCTGCCAAAGGACCGCCTGGAAGAAGATACAGATGCTATCCTGGCAACCGGTATCCAGGTACATTACAATGTAAAGATCGGCGAAGATATTAAACTGGATGAACTGCGGAAAGTATATGATGCAGTGCTTATTACAGTAGGCGCTTCTACAGATAAGAAGCTTGGACTTCCAAATGAAGATGCTAAGGGCATTACTTCTGCTGTGGATTTCCTCAGAAATGTAAGCCTTGGAGACTGTCCGGACCTTAGTGGTCAGGAAGTAGCCGTTATCGGAGGCGGAAACGTATCTATGGATGCTGTCCGCACTGCCATCCGTCTGGGTGCTAAAAAGGTCAGCATCGTTTACCGCCGCCGTGTAGCTGATATGACTGCTCTTCCGGCCGAGATTGAAGCGGCTGTAGCAGAAGGTGTTGAACTGCTTACTCTGGTTGCCCCAGCTGGCATTGAAGTAGATGAAAATGGACGTGTAAGTGGCGTCCGTGTTACGCCACAGATGATCAGTACTATTAAAGACGGACGTGCAAGTGTAACTGCCAGCGGTGAACCAGAATATGTGATCCCATGTCAGACCATGATCATTGCCATTGGACAGAATATTGAGACCAAACATTATGAAGAATCTGGTATCCCGGTATCCAGAGGTAAGATCGTTACTCTGCCAAACGGTGGATTCGCCGATATCCCAGGCGTATTTGCAGGTGGTGACTGTGCTTCCGGTCCTGCTACTGTTATTAGAGCTGTAGCTGATGCCAAGGTAACTGCTGCCAACATTGACGAATATTTAGGATATCACCATGAGATCACCTGTGATATTGAGATCCCGCTTCCAAACAACAGCGACCACACTCCTTGCGGCCGTGTGGAATTGTCTGAACGGGAAGCATGTGAACGTAAACACGATTTTGAAGGCGTTGAAAACTGCATGAACAAGAAAGAAATTGCGCAGGAATCCGGACGCTGCCTCCGCTGCGACCATTTCGGCTTTGGAATCTTCAAAGGAGGGCGTGAGAAATTATGGTAAATTTAACCATCGACAGACTGCCTGTATCTGTAAAAGAAGGCACTACCTTAATGGAAGCTGCAGAATCTATCGGCATCCATATCCCACACTTATGCTACTGGAAAGGATTAAACGAGATCGCAGCCTGCCGCGTATGTGTAGTTGAATTAGAAGGCCGTGACCACCTGATCACTGCCTGCAACACAAAGGTAGAAGAAGGCATGGTCATTTACACCAACAGTCCAAAGGTGCGCTTAGACCGCCGTCTCACCGTCCAGCTGATCTTATCCCAGCACGACTGCCGGTGCGCTACCTGTGTAAGAAGCGGCAACTGCTCTCTTCAGAAGATCGCAACGGATCTGAATGTCCAGGACGGCCTTTTTGAAGAACGTCTGGAAAAACAGCCATGGGATAAAACCTTCCCTCTGATCCGTCAGTCTGAAAAATGTATTAAATGTATGCGCTGTGTCCAGGTCTGTGACAAGATCCAGAGCTTAAATATCTGGGATCTGGAAGGTACCGGTTCCCGTTCTACCATTAATGTAACCGGAAACCGCACGATCAATGAAGCGGACTGTTCTCTCTGCGGCCAGTGTATCACCCACTGTCCAGTTGGCGCCCTTCATGAGCGCGATGATACGGAAAAACTGTGGAGAGCTTTAGCTGATCCTAATAAGACCGTAGTAGTACAGGTGGCTCCTGCTGTCCGGGCTGCATGGGGAGAAGGCC
>JBNMGK010000078.1:0-9266 GCA_050872205.1 Enterocloster sp. | reverse complement strand
TATTTAACCAGAGGATGATTTGCATTTAATACAAGAGTCTCACCCGTTGCTCCGAAAGCGCTCATATCCATGCCGCCCATGCTGTACATCTTCATCATATCCTGCATACGTCTTGTTTCCTCAGATACAGTGATCATAGATGCAACAGCTGCATTCTTCATCTTCTCAACCTTGATATCCAGCTTGTCATTATTTAACGCCTTCTTAAATACCTCTGTCAGCCCTTCACTGTTCTTCTTAAAGGTCTCATCGTCTTCCTTTACCTCTTCCTTAAAGGAAGCATTTAAGTCTGTATCAATACGCAGGAACTTAAGTCCTTCATGCTTCTGCTCTACATGGCTGATAAATGGATTATCAATAGCAGCAGGCATGATCACTGCATCAATGCCTTCTTCCTTAAAAAGGTTGATGTACTGACTCTGCTCTTTTTCGTTTGTTACATAGAAAATGGTATTTTCATGCTTTTCCTTGTTCTCTTCCAGGCAGTCATTTAAGGTAAGATACTTGCCCTCTAAGTTCTTATACAGGATATAATCGCCCATCTTCTCAGCAAATTTCTCATCCTTGATATAACCAAACTTAATAAATGGTGCAATATCATCCCAGTATTTCTCATAATTCTCACGGTCTGTCTTGCACATACCAGACAGCTTATCTGCTACCTTCTTGGTAATGTAATCAGAGATCTTCTTTACAAAGCCATCATTCTGCAGTGCACTACGTGATACGTTAAGAGGAAGATCAGGACAATCAATAACGCCCTTTAACAGCATCAAAAACTCCGGGATAACTTCCTTGATGTTATCAGCAATAAATACCTGGTTGTTGTACAGCTTGATGGTTCCCTCTAAGCTGTCGTATTCCATGTTGATCTTCGGGAAGTATAAGATACCCTTTAAGTTAAATGGATAATCCATGTTCAGGTGGATCCAGAACAGTGGTTCCTTGTAATCTCTGAATACCTTGCGGTAGAAGTCCTTGTACTGCTCATCGGTGCAATCATTTGGATGCTTGTTCCACAGTGGATTGGTATCATTTAATGCAACCGGACGCTTTAAGATCTTGTATTTCTCTCTGGACGGCTCTACTTCTACGGTTTCCTTGGTGCCGTCCTCTTTTTCCTTCTCTTCTGTCTTTGCAGGCTCGATGACAGTCTCAACTACAGTATCCTTATCTGTAAGTTCATCCTTTTCAATGGTCTCATATTCCGGCTTTGCAGTCTCATTCTTTAAGAAAATGTTTACCGGCATAAACGCACAGTACTTCTCAATAACTTCTCTTGCTCTGTATTCATTTGCAAATTCCGTACTTTCCTCGTTCAGATACAGCTTAATGGAAGTACCAACTTCTGTCTTATCGCCTTCGGTCATCTCAAAGTCGATGCCGCCTTCAGACTCCCAGTGTACCGGCTTTGCATCTTTCTGGTAAGACAGGGAATTGATCTCAACCTTGTCAGCTACCATAAATGCTGAGTAGAAACCAAGACCGAAGTGGCCGATGATCTGGTCTTCATTTGCCTTATCTTTATATTTCTCCATAAAGTCCTGAACACCAGAGAATGCGATCTGGTTGATGTATTTATCAATCTCTTCTTCTGTCATACCAAGACCATTATCTTCAATAGTAATAGTCTTATCTGTAGGATTTACGCTGACCTGGATCTTGTACTCAACCTCTTCCGGCTTCTCGTACTCTCCCATCAGCTCCAATTTCTTTAATTTGGTAATAGCATCACAGCCATTGCTGATCAGCTCTCTGTAAAAAATATCATGGTCGGAATACAGCCATTTTTTGATCACAGGGAAAATATTTTCACTTGTTATAGATAAACTGCCTTTCTTTGCCATACTATACGCCTCTTTCTTATAAATCTTCTTAATATCTTATGTTTTATTTGAATCTGAATAAGCGGATCTTACTCACAACGTATATTGTAGTACTGATATATCTAAAAGTCAACAAAAAATTAGCACTCATTTTAGTTGAGTGCTAGTAAGGAAGCAGTTGTCTGAACTTTCAGCTATACAAAAGGGCTTCGCATTATATGAAGCCCTTAACAATACTTTTTCTGTTTTTCATTTATTTCTACGGCAGGAAATCTCTGATCTTCTTGCTTCTGGACGGATTGCGAAGTTTTCTTAAAGCTGCTGTCTCAATCTGTCTGATACGCTCTCTGGTAACCTTAAAGCGTTTTCCTACTTCCTCTAAGGTCAGAGGATGTCCGCTTTCAAGACCAAATCTTAAAATAATAACTTCCCGCTCCCTTGGGTTTAAGCCCTGGAGCATCTGCTCGATCTCTTCTCTTAAGAAAACGCTTTCTGCTTTTTCTTCTGTAGAAGCATTGGAATCATCTGCCACGAAATCACCTAAGTTGGAACCATCTTCATCACCTACAGGTGTCTCTAAGGATACCGTATCACCAGAGGACTGCATCAGCTCTGTAACACGTTTTTCAGACATTCCCACTTCTTTGCCGATCTCTTCATTGGAAGGTTCTCTTCCCAGCTTTACAGCTAAAGCTCTCTGGGCCTTTCTGATACGGTTTACTGCTTCTACCATATGAACAGGAAGGCGTATGGTACGTGACTGGTCTGCCAATGCTCTGGTAACAGACTGTTTTACCCACCAGGTAGCATAAGTGCTGAGACGATATCCCTTTGTATAATCAAACCTCTCCACTGCTTTCATCAGGCCGATATTTCCTTCCTGGACCAGATCCAGAAAACTCATGCCACGGCCTGTATAGCGTTTTGCAATGCTGACTACCAGACGAAGGTTCGCTTCCACTAACTTTCTGCCTGCTTCTGCATCTCCCTCGGATTTACGCTTTGCCAGATTCTGTTCCTGCTCCTGGGTCAGCAATGGAATGGAACCGATCTCTTTTAAATATTCACGAATGGGATCGGTGCTTGCAACGCCCTCTAACAGCTGTTCCTGGCTGGCTGGCCCCTCTTCTTCCTCGTCTGCGGAAGAAGGAGTAAAATCATCGCTGTCCCCATCATCCAAAGAATCATTATGGTTCCATCTGTATTTATCTCCAATAATACTGGAAGCAGAATCATCATTGTCATCTCCGTCATCTAAAAGAAGACTGTCATCTGCTGCCCCTTCTTCCTCTTCTGTCAATATCTGGATCCCCTTTTTCTCCAGTTTGGCATAAACAGATTCCATCTCCTCCGGGGTCACCTGTTCCTTTGCAAAAGCATCCAGAACCTGTGTCATCTGGAGTTTGTTTTCATTGGCCGCTGCCAGCGCTGTCAGTTCTGCCAGTTTCTGTGAAAAATTGTTTTTATCCATGCCATTTCCTCCTGCTTTTATCCTTCAGTTGCCTCTGTACATGGAATCTCATGGGACTGTAAAAACTGTCTAACTGCCTTGTCCCACTCAAGATCCAGCGTTTTGTCCATAGTGAAAAAATTAAGTGACGTTCCGGTAATACAATACATTTCCCCATTATCGTAGCGTATATTCAGATACAGCCCCACGATCTGGCTTCCATCGATCCCAGCACCTGTCCTTGCGGCAAATTTCTCTGTGCCCGCCTTTGGCAGCTGCAGTACGATGCGAAAACTTCCAGGAAGCTTTTTTCCTTTGATCAGCGAAAAACAAAAAGGCCTTAAGGTTTTCCAGGACGAAAACTCTTCTATGTGGTTTTCCTCCTGCTCTTCCTCTGTGTAATAGCCCTGTTTTACATGTCCATCAATGGAAAAACTGTTGTAGGTGGTAATGTTTACTTCCTTTACCAGAAATGCATCAAAATCCTCCCGTACAAACAGCCTGGTAGTAAAGGACTTTACATCTTCGGCCTTTAATGCGATCATTTATATTCTCCCGTCTGAAAATTTTCCAAATTCTTAATCAATTATACAATTTTTCAGGCAAAACGTCAATCAGGTTTATACAAAAAGCATAATACTAAAAGAGAGCAAAACCACAAAAGTTCTGCTCTCTTAGTATATTACGTATCTTAATTTTTAATCAGAAACCATTGGCACATCTTCGCCCACTGCTCTGCGTCCCATATTGTGGACCAGTCTGTAGTAAGTTGGAAGAAGAACCAGTGTAAGGACAGTTGCTGCTAACAGACCGCCTACGTCTACCAGTGCAAGACCCTGCATCATGGCACCGGATTTACCATAAGCAAATGCATTAGGAAGCATGGAGATTACGGTCGTTCCTGTTGTCATCAAAATAGGTCTCATACGGATAGCGCCTGCTTCTACCAGCGCCTTATCCAGAGGCATTTCCGCCAGAAGCTGGTTTACTGTATCTACATACAAAATACCATTGTTTACTACGGTACCAACTAACATCAGGAAACCTAACATGGATACCATACTGATAGGGCTGTCTGCTAAGAACAGAAGTCCGAAAGAACCAATCAGTGAGAACGGAATGGTTGTCATGATCATCAGTGAGAACTTTGGTGACTCAAACTGGATGGCCATTACAACAAATACCAGGAAAATACCGGTAAAAAGTGCTCCGCCTAATGCGCTTAACTCGCTTCCCATACTCTCATCCATGGCGTTTGCTGCCATTTCTACTTCATTCGGCAGGTTATAGCTGCGGACAAATGCTTTTACATCTTTATCCGCTGTCTTCTTATACTCAGACTGAGGCTCCATGGTGATAGCTACCTGGTACTGCTTATTCTTACGCTGGATCTGCTGCGGGCTGTCCTCATAGTAGATCGTCGCCAGATCCTCCAGAGGAAGGGTGGTTCCGGTAGCTGTGGTGATCATCATTCCCTGCAGCTTGTCAATGCTGTCATATTTATCTGCATCAAATTCCACTCTTACATCTGTATCTTCTCCGTTTACACGGACGGTTGTTGCCTTGATACCACTTAAATTGCTGTAGATCAGGGAACCAATGGATGCAGGTGTAAGGCCTTCTGCCTGTGCTAAAACAGGATCTACATTTACCTTGATAACAGGTGCCGCATTTTCAATGGAGGAATGTACCTGCATAACGTCTTCTCTCTTGCGCAGCTCTTCTACCAGGTCATCAGAAGCCTTCTTTAAAGCATCATAATCGGTACTCTGTAAGTCGACTTCGATCTCGTTGGTACTGCTCATGGAAGAAGAAGTGGTACTTCCCTGTTCCATTGTTACAGAAATATCCTTGTAATTTTCTGTTTCACGGGTCCACTTATCGATGACTTCATCTGTGGACATTTTACGATCATCCTTTAAGTATGCGCTTAAAGTAACGTTGCTGCCGCCTGTAGTACTCAAACCACTGGAACCGTAGGTCAGCAGATAATGGTCTACTTCTTCATCATTTGCTACCATATTCTCGATCTGGGCTACTGTATCATTAACAGCATCTACAGAAAGACCTGGTTTTGTCTTAACTGTTACATCTACAATACCTTCATCTGTAGATACCATCAGCTTTACATTCAGCTTCGTAGCTAAGAAGAAGGAAAATACCAGCAGTAAAAGGCTGGCTCCGATAACGGTCTTTGTCTTAGGAACAATACCCGGCATTACATCTCGATAGAATTTCTGGCACTTACGGATAAATCCTGCAACAGGCGCATTTGCCTTTTCTACCGGGTGCCACTGATAATAGCACAGAGGCACAATGGTGATCGCAGAGAATAAAGATGCGATCAAACTGAATACGATGGTGAAACCTAACTGTTTAAACAGCTGTCCGGACAGACCGGTAAGCATTGCCAGCGGGATAAATACAACACAGGTAGTAGCTGTACCACCGATAATGGAGGTGATCATGGTACGGCTTCCTTCGATGGCTGCCTCATAGAAACTTCTGTCTTTCTTTGCACGGAAGCATCCGTCCAGTACGTTAATAGAGTTATCAACCATCATACCTACACCAAGTACCAGGGATGTCAGTGAGATTACGTTTAATGAGAATCCCATAAGTGACATGGCGATCAGTGTCAGCATAATAGAAATAGGAATAGAAGTACCTACGATAACAGATGCACGAAGGTCTCCATAGAACAGCCACAAAATGAGCATGGACAGAATAACCGCCATGATCATGGTCTGGAATACGTTGGTAATAGACTCTGTGATCATCTCACTGGAATCATTAACAACCGTGAAGGTCAGTCCCGGATAAGTCTTTTCCAGTACACTTACCTGCTTTAAAACATCTTTGGATACATCAATTGCAGTAGAACTCTGCTGCTTTTTAATGGATACAGATACAATGTCCTGACCATTATAACGGCCGATAGAATCTGCATCTTCCAGTGCATTTGAAACAGTTGCAATATCAGAAAGATGGATCACATCTCCGTTTGCCAGAGGAATGGCTACATTTTTCAGTTTCTCTGTATTGTCAAAATCATTTCCTACGCTGACAGACAGATTCTGCTTTCCTACATTTACATCACCTGCAGGAATGGTAAAGTCTGCTGCGCCTACGTACTGGGCGATCCTTGACATGCTCAGTCCGTACTGTGCTACTTTCTCAGGATCCAGCTTGATGCTGATGTATTCTTGCTGACCACCGGCCAGAGAAACTTCACCAACGGAACCTAATTTTTCCAGTTCTGGTTTAATGTTATTTTCTACATATGTATAAAGGTTTCCGTCTACCTCACCGCCTACAGCCAGCGTGATAACAGGCTGGGAGTTCATATCCATTTCCATGATATTGGGCTCATTTGCGTCATCTGGCAGATCACCTTTGATACCATCGATTGCTTTCTTTAAGTTGATGTATGCAGTATCAATATTGGTACCATAGTTATACTCAACTAAAACGATAGCTACATTGTCCTGGGAGAAAGAATAAACATTCTTTACATCATCCAGTGACGAAACCGCATCCTCTTCTTTGGTTGCGATCAGGTCTTTGATATCATCAGGGCTTGCGCCTGCGTAAACAGTGCTGACAACTAACATTGGGAATTCCATTTCAGGAGTCAGCTCTACCTTGGTCCCCAACAGGGACTGGATACCAAAATATGCAATGGTCAGCAAACACATGATAATGGTCACAGGCTTGCGTACCGCAAATTTTGTCAGATTTAACATCTTTTATTCACCTGCTTTCTGTGTTTCTTCTCCAGCATCTTCTGCAGCGTTTTCTCCTTCTGCTGCATTTTCATTCTGTCCATTGTCACTGTCTAAAAGAACTTCCTGTCCGTCTACCAGCTCGTTGCTCCAGGTTGTGATAACCTGATCACCTGCAGCCAGTCCGGATTTGATCTCCATGGTCTGTGCATCATAGATACCTGATTCTACCATTGTCTTCTTTGCAACACCATTGTCATAGCAGTATACAAATGCATTTCCATTGTCATAGTTTACAGCATCTACAGGAATAGTAAGCACATTCTTTACCTGATCCATAACTACTGTTAATTTTACCTTTGTTCCGCTTGTAAGGCTTTCTGCATTGTTTACAAATGCCTTTGCGTCATACAGGCCGGTTGCGGAGTTTACCATACTGCCTACTTCTGTAACGCTTCCGTCGTATTCTGTACCATTCTTTTCAACCTGGATCGGGTCATTTACCTTCATATTACGAAGGATCTTTTCTGTAACGCCAAACTTAACCTGAAGCTGGTCTCCACCGGAGATCACGCAGATCTGGGTTGATGTGGAAATGTGGTCATGTGGCTCTACATTTCTGGACTCGATCACACCGCTGATAGGAGCTGTTACTGTAGTATACTCTACCTGCAGGTCATACTGGTTCTTTGCAGACTCATAGGCCAGACGGGCGCTGGTTGCTGAAGACTGGGCCTGATCAAACTGCTGCTGGGAAATATAACCGGATGCGTACAGAGGCTGGATACGTGCCAGTTCTCTTGCTGCATTGTCAGCTGCTACAGAAGCAGACTCCATCTGAAGCTGTAAAGCTGTCAATGCGTCAGAATCGATCTTGCAGAGTACCTGACCTGCTTCTACCTGGTCACCTGCCTGGAAATTTACTTCCAGAAGTTCTCCTCCGATCTTTGGCTGTACAACAGCCTTTGAAATAGGTTCAATAGTACCGGTCAGATCGGTATACAGGGTAATATCTCCTGTTTTTGGGGTTTCAACAGATACAGTTGGGCGTGTCTCGTATTCTGCTTCTTTTTTATTGCCGCCGGCAATACGGACTACGATCCCTGCTGCTACCAAAAGAACTACCGCTCCCGCGATGACTCTTTTTACACTTTTTTTCATTTTCCTGTGCCTTCCTTTCTTTTTCTCAAACTTCGGATCACTCTCTGATCCCTTTGTCTAATATTGTCAGCTGGTGCCATGCAGCCTCCTTTAACTCTGCCAAAAGAGCGTAATGCTCTACATAGCGCATGGAAAGCTGGACCATTGCCAGCAGTCCCATATCAACAGCATATGCCAGTTTTTCCGGTGTCAGTCCCGGATATCTGCTTTGATCCATATAGCCAAAGCATTCCTCTATGGTCTGACGCCATCTGGAGCTTTCTTTAAACTGAAGAGCTCCCATTTTGCTTTTCTTTGTGAAATCCTCTTCTTCCATGACCCGTTTGTAAACTTTCCATACTTCTCTGGAAATATCATTTTCCATAGCCCGGCTCATCCAGTATTTCATGCTTTCATAATAACTGCCATCTGACTGCCTGAACGCTTCTGTCAGATTCTGTAATACAGATTCTACCCAGGACTCTGCAATGCAGTTTAATAAGTCCTCTTTATCCTCAAAATACAGATAAAAGCTGGCTCTTGATATTCCTGCTTTCTGGATCAGACTGCTGATGCGGATCTCTGAATAAGGGATATTCATGAATTCCTTACACATAGCAGTAAGGATGGTCTTTTTCTTACTGTCTGTGAGATTTATGAACTTTTGTGTTGGCATCCTTCTTCATCTCCTGTTCTTTCCCAGGCTGTTGTCCCAAACATGCACTTTCATGCACAATATATAAGACAGGGAAAATTTTGCCTTCTCTCAGTCACAATTAATCATTATATGGATTTTTGTTTAAAGAGCAATGGACAAAATAAAGCCGAATGCACAGTTTTTGTACATTCGGCTATTAAGTGTACTAATTTGTTAATTTCTTATCATTTTCTTAACACATTTTATCAATTACGGGGGCGGTTTGCACTTCTCTCTAAAGCCCGCTCCAATCCACCGCCAAAAAGATAATTGGCACGCATCAGGATATCTGACAGCAACTTTTTATCTGCATTTCCCCTGCTTAGCCACTCATACATGATCCCGCGGACTGCATGCTGGCTCATAGCACAGATCAGTTCTCTGTCTTCCGGCTGGGAATCAATCCCCTCTCCCACACTGTCGATCAC
>JBNMGK010000105.1:0-7897 GCA_050872205.1 Enterocloster sp. | reverse complement strand
GTATACGGCACGGTTCATAGCGCCTTCATCCGGGCTGATGATCATCAGATGATCTTTGTCGATCTGGGTGGTCTTATCATGGGTAAACAGTGTCTTTACAAACTGATAAGTTGGCATAAAGTTGTCAAATCCGTACAGCGGGATGGCATTCTGTACTCTTGGGTCATGAGCATCAAAAGTAATAATGTTTTCAACGCCCATCTGGATCAGTTCTTCTAATGCCATAGCACAGTCTAAGGATTCACGTTTGCTTCTCTTATGCTGACGGCTTTCATACAAGAAAGGCATAACTACATTTACACGGTGCGCAGTTGCCACGCAGGAACCGATCACACGCTTCATATCCTGGAAATGGTCATCTGGTGACATGTGATTGGTGTAGCCGCAAACAGTGTAAGGAATGCTGTAATTCATTACATCTGCCATTACGAAAATGTCTGTACCTCTGACAGACTCATTGATCACTGCCTTTGCCTCACCGGTACCAAATCTCGGGCACTCAAAATCCAGCAGATAAGAATCTACATCATAACCACGGTAATGCAGATCTGCCTTGCGGCGTTTTAATTCCTCCATATCGTTGCGGCGGAACTGAACGATGTGGGAATCTACCTTAGATGCAAAGTCCTTGCAGCTTTCCAGTGCAGCTAACTTTAAAGGTGCTACTGGAAGAGAGTCATTGAATACAAAATTATTAGCCATGAAAGCATACTCCTTTGTCCTATAATGGTCCTGATAGTCCTAGTAATAGTCCTTTATCCTATTGTTTTATACCATTTTCCATGATAAGGGTCAAGTATTCCCGAACATTTCCTAAAAAAATACATCATCTAAGTTCCAGAAAGGCACCCATATTGCCTCTTTCATTTCCAACTTTACGGTGGGAAAAGAGGTATTCATGGTTGCACATGGTGCAGATATTGGTGGTGTGGATATTTTCCGGCTTTACTCCGGCTTCCATGAAAATGATCTCATTGGCCCGCCACAGATTTAACTGGTATTTGTCCGGACGTTTCCCCGGGGCAATGATCTCATTATGCCACTGCGGCTTGAAACTTTCCATAAATGCCTCTGCCACTTCTTCCCCTACCTCAAAACAGTCCTGGCAGATACTTGGACCGATGCAGGTGATCAGATCCTTCGGATTTGTCTCAAAAGCCTTTTTCATAGCATTTATGGTACACTGTCCCATTCTGTTTACAGTGCCCCTCCAGCCGGAGTGGGAAAGACCAATGGCTTTATGTTTCGGATCCACGAAATATAAAGGCACACAGTCTGCATAAAAGGTTGCCAGTGTAAGACCAGGCACATTGGTGATCAGTCCGTCCACATCTGTGTAATCCCGCTCTCTCACTACGCCTTTTCCTGCGTCTTCTTCTGTCACAAGACGTACATTGGTGGTGTGGGTCTGCTGGGATGCTACCATGCGTTCTCTGTCAACGCCTAAAGCCTTTGCCATGCGGGTATAGTTTTCCAGCACATCAGCCGGATCATCCCCTTTGTTGTATGCAAAGTTCATGGTGGCATATTTTCCCTTGCTTGCGCCTCCTAAGCGGGTGGAAAAACCGTTTACCACAAGTCCAGTCTCTTCCAGTGCAGCAAAAGAAAGATAAGGGACCCCATTTTCTTCCCTTTGTATAAATATATTGTTCTCGTTTTTATAGTTCCACGGGATCATCTGTCTGCCTCTTTTCTATGTAAGCTATGTAAGATACTTTATTATAGATACTTTGGTTAAAAAGCATTTCGTATCAGCTGCATATTGCCGCCGGTTATCCCCACCACATCAAAACGGCAGGGCGTATTTTCCGGATAGCCGTAGCGGCACAGGTAAAATAAGGCTGTACGCCGTATTTTCTCCTGCTTGTGAAAGTTTACTGCCTCAAAGGGCGAACCGCAGGATACACCTGACCTGTATTTTACCTCTGTAAATACCAGTTCTTTTCCTTCCCGGCACACCAGGTCGATCTCTCCCTGTCTGCAGCGGAAATTTTTCTTTAATATGCGAAAGCCTTGCTTTTGCAAAAAAGCAGCCGCTGCTTCTTCGTAACGGCTGCCAATTTCTCTTTTATTCATCAAATCCTATATATTCCCCTATACTTCAACAAAATGACCGATAAAGCTTCTCCTGTGGATGGGACATGGGCCAAGTGTCTTTAAAGCTTCAATATGAGCCTTTGTGCCATATCCTTTATGCTTTCCAAAGCCGTATCCAGGATAGATCTCATCGTATTCCATCATCATATGATCCCTGGTGACCTTTGCTAAAATGCTGGCTGCTGCAATGGATACGCTTTTTGCATCACCTTTTACAATGGGGATCTGAGGAATTTCGATCCCGGGAATGGTCACAGCATCATTTAATAAAAGCCCAGGCTGTACTCCAAGGCCTTTAATTGCCTCTCGCATTGCCTCATAGGTGGCCTGCAGGATATTGATCTCATCGATCCGCTGCGGTGTGGCAATTCCTACGCTCCAGGCAAGAGCCTTTTCCTTGATCTCTAAGAACAACTCTTCCCTGCGCTTTTCAGAAAGCTTTTTGGAATCATTCAGATATAAGATCCGGCAGTCCTTTGGAAGGATGACCGCCCCTGCTGCTACGGGTCCTGCCAAAGGTCCTCTTCCAGCCTCGTCAATGCCGCAGATCAGTTCATACCGGGCATTTTCTTTTTCATAGGCCTTCATCTCCTCTAAGCGTAGCAGTTCTTTTTCCAGTTTTTCCCCTTTTAACTCTCTGGCCATTTATTTCACCTTGATCCTGTCTTTATAATCTTCTGCTTTTTCCAGGCTGATGCGGCCTAATTTTCCTCCACGGAAATCATCTAAAAGCAGTGCGGAAGCTCTTGCAAGATCTAATTCTCCGCCTTTCATTAAGCAGGCCCGGCTTCTTGCAATCTCTTCTAAGACTTTTACACGGTCTTCTTCTACATTTTCAATGCCAAAACGTTCTTTTACCACCTGTGGATAATCCTTCTCTAAAAGACTGATCAGTTCGCAGGCCAGTTCATCCTTATTTAGGATCTGATCATTAATAGAACCAATAAGAGCCAGGTGGAGACCTACCTGCTGGTCCTCAAAACGGGGCCATAAAATACCAGGGGTATCTAAAAGCTCTAAGGTCTTATTTAAACGGATCCACTGGTTGCCCTTTGTAACACCAGGCTTATTTCCTGTTTTTGCACAGGCCTTTCCTGCAAAGGAATTGATAAAAGTAGACTTTCCTACGTTCGGGATACCTACTACCATGGTACGGATAGGGCGGTTTAAAATGCCCCTTCGTCTGTCTCTTTCAATCTTTTCCTTACACGCTTCCTGCTGTGCAGCCTGCACCTGCTTTAAGGTTCCCTTGTTGCGGGCATCGATCTTTACTACATGAATGCCCATATCTTCAAACATCTGGGCCCACTTGCGGGTCTCTGCCTCATCTGCCAGGTCTGCCTTATTTAACAGAACCATTCTTGCCTTTCCTGCGGCAAGCTTGTCAATATCCGGGTTACGGCTGGAAAAAGGAACTCTGGCGTCCACCAGCTCGATCACTAAGTCGATCAGCTTGATGTCTTCCTGCATTGCCCTTCTTGCCTTGGTCATATGACCTGGATACCACTGTATATTCATATATTCTAACTCCTTTTACGATACAAAGCCAAGGTTTAACAGCGGAAGCATGCGAAACCACACTTTGCCCAGTATCTGTTCTCTTTTTACATTTCCAATATTTGGAAAACGGCTGTCTTCACTGCTTCCCCTGTTGTCACCTAAAAGGAAATATTCTTTTTCCCCCAGGCGCACCGGGTCAGCTGCTCTTCCTGCCAGGGATACTTCCCCCATTTTATCTTCTTTTAAGGGTTCCCCGTCAATGTATACAAAGCCATCACGGATCTGCACGGTCTCTCCCGGAAGTCCGATAATGCGTTTTACATTTTTCTTTCCGTCTTCCCGTTCAAATACCACCACATCAAAGCGGCCCGGAGTTCCTGTTACATAGGTAATGCGGTTCATAAGGACCACATCCTGGGCGCTTAACTGAGGCTGCATGGAATTGCCGGATATAAGGATCTGCTCACCGAATCCATAAACCAAAAACCAGCCGCAGGCAATGGCTACTACAATATTTACTACCCATCTTACAGCCTTTCGCAGCCAGGCTGTATCATCATTAATATAGAAATCCACTGTTACCCCCGAAAAATAAACCTGTCTGCAACCTGTCTTTTATGAGCTAAAAAGGGGCAATTTTCATTGCCCCTTTTTGATCGTTCAAACTTAAATTATTTAACTAACTCTTTTACCTTAGCAGCCTTACCTACTCTGTCTCTTAAGTAGTTCAGTTTTGCTCTTCTTACTTTACCCTTACGAACAACTTCTACGTTGTCAACGCTTGGGGAATGTAATGGCCAGGTCTTTTCAACGCCGATACCGTTGGAGTTCTTTCTTACTGTGAAAGTTTCTCTAGCTCCGCCGTTCTGTCTCTTAATAACAGTTCCTTCGAAGATCTGGATTCTTTCGCGGTTACCCTCTTTGATCTTGTTGTATACCTTTACAGTATCACCAACATTAAAGCTAGGTACGTTCTCTTTTAACTGCGCTGCTTCGATATTCTTAATAATTTCGTTCATGGTGTGAACCTCCTTCATCTATTGGATGTTCTTAATACTCTGTATCATAAAATCCCGTTCATAATACTTCAGTAGCAGAGGACCATCTATTCTTGTCACAACGAATTGATATTATCATAGTTTCCCGGTAAATGCAAGTACTTTTTTCATCATTTTTCCGTTATTTTTCGCTGTTTTTTCCCGGTTCTTTCCCGGCTTTTCCATCTGTCTTTAAGATCTGGATACAGACCTTCTTAATACGGTTTCCGTTGACTCTGTGAGCTGACAGACGGATATTTCCAACTGTCACCAGTTCTCCCTGGACCGGGATATGATCTAATTTTTCTATCATAAGACCGCCGATGGAATCATAATCTTCTGAATATAATGAAAGTCCCAGTCTGTCATTTACATCATCCAGGCTCATAGCTCCGTCTACCAGGTAAACACCGTGGCCCAGTTTTACAAAATCCTTTTCCTCATCAGCGTCATATTCATCACGGATATCGCCTACGATCTCTTCCAGGATATCTTCCAGTGTCACCAGGCCTGCTGTAGTTCCATATTCATCTAAAACTACCACAATATTATTGGAAGTTTTACGCATTTCCAGCATCAGCTCTGAAACTTTTTTTGCCTCAAAGGTATACAGCGGCTTTCTTAAGTGATCTTTAATGGAAAAATTTTCCATCTCATCTTCCAGTAAAAGATCCTTAATGTTAATAATGCCCACCACATTGTCCTTACTGTCCTGGTAGACCGGAAAACGGGTATACCGGGTCTTGCGGAATTTCTCCATCAGTTCTTCGTAATTGGCATCAATATCAATAAAGGTCATATTTACACGGGGAACCATAATGTCCCCTGCAACAGAATCATCCAGATCAAACACATTGTTGATCATATTCTTCTCATCCGTCTCAATGACGCCTTTTTCATGGCCAACTGCCACAATGGTACGAAGTTCATCTTCTGTCATAACATCCGTCTTTTTATTTGGATCCACATGAAGCAGAAGCAGAATGCATCCGGACATTTTATTTACCGCCCAGATCACCGGTGTCAGGATCATCATTAAAAGATAAATATTTTTGGCACTCTTCATGGCAATCTTGTCAGCTTCCAGGGAAGCCATGGTCTTCGGGGTGATCTCCCCAAAGATCAGGATCAGAATGGTAAGCACACCGGTAGCAATACCTACTGCTGCATTTCCAAAGATATCTGCTGCCAGAATGGTCATAATAGAGGAAGTGGACAGGTTTACCACATTATTTCCGATGAGGATAGCGCTTAACATCTTGCTTTTATTTTCATGAAGCTTCAGCACACAAGCTGCTGCCTTATTTCCGTCGTCTGCAAGAGTACGCATACGGATCTTATTTACCATGGTCAGCGCTGTTTCCGCAGAAGAAAAATAGGCGGATAACGCCAGTAAAATAACAATAATAATGATACGCATGGCAACCGTATTGCCTATTGGGTCCATTTCTCACAATCTCCTTAAAATCTTGATATAGCTTATAATTCCTGCCATTTTATAAATCTTATGATTTCTATACTTCTTGATTTAATGCTCCAAGAACTTTATAATAACCTTTCAAGTCCTGTAAAGTAGCTCGTTTTTCGTTGAGAAGCTTCTTTACCTTCTTCATCTGCTGATAGTATTCCCGGTCGCTGCCAGGTGCTTCCTTATCTTTTACTGCTTCTCTTACCAGCTGTTCCAGTTCTTTTAACTGGCTTTCTCCCTGCTCTTCTAACAGACTGTCCAAAAACTTCTGCTCTTTTAATGTAAGAGAGGCATCTGCCAGCAGATCCGGCCGTCTTTCCAGTGTTCTGCGGATCGACTGCTCTCTGCGCCAGCTTTCAATATTTTTGTGATGCCCGGAAAGAAGGACTTCCGGCACCGACTTTCCCTCATAGACCTCCGGCCTGGTGTACTGGGGATACTCCAACAGATTATCATAAAAAGACTCTACCTCTGCAGAATCCCCATTTCCCAGCACTCCCGGCACCAGGCGGGAAATACAGTCGATCATCACCATAGAAGGAAGCTCGCCTCCTGTAAGGACAAAATCACCTGCAGACAGGTATTCTGCCTGGATCAGCTCCAAAGCTCTCTCATCAATGCCTTCATAGTGACCGCATAAAAACACCAGATCTTCTTCTTTTGCCAGTTCTTCAGCAATTGACTGGTTAAACACACGGCCCTGAGGGGTCATGTAGATCACTCTGGGGCGTTTGCCCAACTTTTTGCAAAGCGCCTCATAGGCATCGCACACCGGTGCCGGCTGGATCACCATTCCGGCGCCGCCTCCATAAGGGGCATCATCTACATGCCTATGTTTGTCAGTTGTATAATCCCGGATATCCACTGCCTCTACGGAAATAGCGCCGCTTTCAATGGCACGGCCGGTAATACTGGTCTTTAAGCCATTTTCCACCATATCAGGGAATAATGTTAATATATGGAAATTCATAAATTCTCCTTCCAACGGTTCTTAAGCCTGGTCTGAAGACGGTATAAAGTATTCATGGCATCAATGGGTGTCATGGTAGACAGTTTCAGTCCGTCCAGTTCCTTGATGATATCATCATCTTTTACTGTATCAAAGAAGGACATCTGCTGCATATCCACCTCATCCGGCTTTGGAACTGCCTTGTGCTGCACTACATTGGCGCTGACTGCGGCTATTTCCTTTGCCTTTGCTGTAATATCATTTTCTGTCAGCTCACTGGCGATCTCTTTGGCTCTGGCAATCACAGAATCCGGCACACCAGCTAATTTTGCTACCTGGATACCATAACTCTTGTCAGCACCGCCACGGACGATCTTGCGCAGAAATACAATATCATCCCCCTGCTCTTTTACAGCGATGCAGTAATTCTTTACTCCGGCAATGGTTCCCTCTAACTCTGTCAGCTCATGGTAATGGGTGGCAAATAAGGTCTTTGCACCTAACAGCTTTGTATTGCTGATATGTTCTACTACAGCCCATGCAATAGAAAGACCGTCAAAGGTACTGGTTCCACGGCCGATCTCATCTAATACTAACAGGCTGTTTCTGGTGGCATTGCGAAGGATGTTTGCAACCTCTGTCATTTCCACCATAAAGGTACTCTGGCCGCTTGCCAAATCATCGGAAGCACCCACTCTGGTAAAGATACGGTCGCAGATACCGATGTTTGCCTCCTGGGCCGGTACAAAGCTTCCTAACTGTGCCATAAGCACGATAAGGGCTGTCTGTCTCATATAAGTAGACTTACCTGCCATGTTAGGGCCGGTGATAATAGAAAGGCGGTTC
>JBNMGK010000474.1:0-1747 GCA_050872205.1 Enterocloster sp. | reverse complement strand
TCCTATGGCAGCCTGCGCCATTGCCTGCGCCATTGCAGCAGTGATCTCCCAGATCGGCGATCTGGCAGCATCTGCTATTAAGAGAAATCACAATATTAAAGAATATGGACATCTGATCCCGGGTCATGGGGGCATTTTAGACCGCTTTGACAGTATGATATTTACTGCTCCGGCAATCTATTTTGCAGTTACTTTTTTGAAATAAGCGGGGTCACAGGATTTTAAGCATTTCCTTTACAAAAGGAGAATAATTATGGTAAAGAACATATCAATTCTGGGTTCTACCGGTTCTATTGGTACTCAGACATTAGAGGTAGTCAGATATAATAAAGACATCAGGGTGACGGCGTTAGCAGCTGGTTCCAATGTAGACTTGATGGAAAAGCAGATCCGTGAATTTAAGCCGGAGATCGCCTGCCTCTGGAGTGAGGAAAAGGCGAAGGAACTGAAAGAAAGAGTAAAAGATCTGGATGTAAAGGTTTTTTCCGGCATGGATGGACTGATTGCAGCGGCAACAGAACCAAAGGCCCAGATCGTAGTGACGGCAGTAGTTGGCATGATCGGTATCCGCCCTACCATTGCTGCCATGGAAACAGGAAAAGACATTGCACTGGCAAATAAGGAAACTCTGGTTACAGCCGGTCATATTATTATGCCCCTGGCTAAAAAAATGGGAGTAAAGATCCTTCCTGTAGACTCTGAGCATTCCGCTATTTTCCAGTGCCTTCAGGGGGCAGCAGGAAACAAGATCCACAAGATCTTACTGACAGCGTCCGGAGGTCCTTTCAGAGGATGGAAGAGAGAACAGCTGGAGAAGGTGCAGGTAGAAGATGCTTTAAAGCATCCAAACTGGTCTATGGGCCATAAGATCACCATTGATTCTTCTACAATGGTCAATAAGGGACTGGAAGTTATGGAAGCTGGCTGGCTTTTTGATGTATCCTTAGACCAGATTCAGGTAGTGATCCAGCCTGCAAGCATTATCCATTCTATGATCGAATATGAGGATGGAGCGGTGATCGCACAGCTTGGCACACCGGATATGAAGCTGCCGATCCAGTATGCGTTATACTATCCGGAAAGACGTTTCCTTCCAGGAGACCGTCTGGATTTTACAAAGCTTCGTGAGATTACCTTTGATGTACCGGATCCGGAGACTTTTAAGGGCTTAAAACTGGCTTACGAAGCAGGAAAAACAGGTGGAAGCATGCCAACTGTATTTAATGCAGCCAATGAACTGGCTGTAAGCCTGTTTTTAAAGAAAAAGATTTCATATCTGACTATTCCAGACATGATCCAGGCATCAATGGAGCACCATAAGAAAGTGGATGCGCCGGATGTAGATCAGATTCTGGCAGCGGAAGCAGAAACTTATGACTTTATACGGTCAAAATGGAACTTAAATTAAATAATATAAATAGGGAAAGGATGAAATAAACCTATGAATATTGTACTGGCAGTGCTGATCCTGGGGGGAATCATCCTGTTCCATGAACTTGGACATTTTATTTTTGCAAAATTAAGCGGTATTGAGGTAACAGAGTTTTCTCTGGGAATGGGACCAAGGTTATTCAGCTTTGTAAAAGGAGAGACCAGATATTCATTAAAAATACTGCCTTTTGGCGGTTCCTGCGCCATGTTAGGGGAAGATGAGGATGCCGAAGGGGAGAGAGCCTTTAATAATAAACCTGTACTTAACCGTATTGCAGTGGTGGCAGGAGGACCTTTATTTAATTTTCTTCTGGCC
>JBNMGK010000410.1:0-2368 GCA_050872205.1 Enterocloster sp. | reverse complement strand
GGTTGCTGATAAGTTAAATGTTATCTCTAACCTCCTTGAAAAGTGCGATACACTGATCATCGGTGGTGGTATGGCATTCACCTTCTTAAAGGCTGAAGGCAAAGAGATCGGTAAGTCCTTAGTAGACGACACCAAGTTAGATTACTGCAAGGAAATGATGGCAAAGGCTGAAAAGCTTGGCAAGAAGCTTTTACTTCCTGTAGATGCTGTAGTAGCAGCTTCCTTCCCAGATCCGATCGATGCTGAAATTCCTGTAGAGAACGTTTCTGTAGACGCTATCCCAGATGACAAGATGGGTCTGGATATTGGCGCAGAAAGCGCAAAGCTGTATGCTGAGGCTGTTAAGAGCGCTAAGACCGTTGTCTGGAACGGACCGATGGGCGTATTTGAGAACCCTGTTCTTGCAAAGGGAACCATCGCAGTAGCTCAGGCTTTAGCTGATACTGACGCAACCACTATTATCGGCGGCGGTGACTCTGCAGCAGCAGTAAATCAGTTAGGATTTGCTGATAAGATGAGCCACATCTCCACCGGCGGCGGTGCTTCTCTGGAATTCCTGGAAGGAAAGGAACTGCCAGGCGTAGCTGCAGCAGATAATAAATAAAAACAATTAAGATTGCAGGCGGCTGTTTTGGGAATAACTGGGGATAAAAACAGACCGCCTGTGAATCGTGTTATATATACGTATATGTGTATAAAGGAGACAGGACATTATGGCAAGAAAGAAGATCATCGCAGGCAACTGGAAGATGAACATGACACCTTCTGAGGCAGTTGCTCTTGTAAACGAATTAAAACCATTAGTAGTAAATGATGAAGTAGATGTAGTTTTCTGTGTACCGGCTATTGATATTATTCCGGCAATGGAAGCAGCAAAGGGAACCAACATCCAGATCGGTGCTGAGAACATGTATTTTGAGGAAAAGGGCGCTTATACAGGCGAGATCTCCCCGAACATGTTAAATGACGCAGGGGTTAAGTATGTGATCATCGGCCATTCTGAGAGAAGAGAGTACTTTGCTGAAACAAATGAGACCGTAAACAAGAAAGTATTAAAGGCATTTGAGCATGGAATCACTCCTATCATCTGCTGCGGTGAATCTTTAACTCAGAGAGAGCGGGGCATTACCATTGACTGGATCCGTCAGCAGATCAAGATCGCTTTCTTAAACGTAACAGCAGATCAGGCAAAGACCGCTGTTATCGCATATGAGCCGATCTGGGCAATCGGAACCGGTAAGGTAGCAACTACCGAACAGGCAGAAGAAGTATGCGCAGCGATCCGCGCATGCATCGGCGAGATCTATGATGAGGCAACTGCACAGGCAATCCGTATCCAGTACGGCGGTTCTGTATCAGCAGCAAGCGCACCAGAGCTGTTTGCACAGCCAGATATCGACGGCGGCCTGGTAGGCGGCGCTTCCTTAAAGCCAGATTTTGGAAAAATTGTTAATTACAACAGATAATTACTCAGGACGGCGGGAAATTTGATCCGAAAAGGAGCGTCAAGCTTGCTTGTAAGCACCTTTTTGGGGCAGATTTCACATTGGAGTGACCTCCGATGCTTCTTGTGCGGCAAAGCCGTGCAAGAAGATGCGCCGTCCGGGTGGTTGCGAATCTAGCCCTGGGGTCGTGAAAACGGGTCTCAGGGCATTTGTATCCATTTTATAAAGCCTTTGTAAAAAGGCAGATTTAAGAGGAGAAAACAGATATGAGCAAGAAACCAGTAGTATTAATGATTCTGGACGGCTATGGACTGAATGATAACTGTGAGCACAACGCAGTATGCGAAGGAAAAACTCCTGTTATGGATCAGTTAATGAGCCAGTGTCCATTTGTAAAAGGTCAGGCAAGCGGACTTGCAGTAGGACTTCCAGAAGGACAGATGGGTAACTCCGAGGTAGGACATTTAAACATGGGCGCAGGCCGTGTTGTATATCAGGAGCTGACCAGAATTACCAAGTCTATCAACGACGGTGATTTCTTTAACGTACCAGAATTTTTAACAGCAGTAGAAAACTGCAAGAAAAATAATTCCGCTCTGCACCTGTTCGGTCTGGTATCCACTGGTGGTGTACACAGCCATTTAAACCATATTTACGGCCTGTTAGAGCTGGCAAAGAGAAATGGCCTGGAGAAAGTATATGTACACTGCTTCTTAGACGGCCGTGACACACCACCAGAATCCGGCAAGGAATTTGTTACTGAGCTGGAAGCAAAGATGGCAGAACTTGGCACAGGTAAAGTTGCATCTGTTATGGGACGTTACTATGCAATGGACCGTGATAAGAGATGGGACCGTGTAGAGTTAGCATACAAGGCTCTTACAAAGGGCGAAGGAAATACAGCAGCAAGCGCTACCGAAGGT
>JBNMGK010000505.1:0-1383 GCA_050872205.1 Enterocloster sp. | reverse complement strand
GATCTCTGAGGCAGTAAAAGGCGGAGTTGTTGCTTATATAGATGAAGTAAGAGCATTTATCCCGGCTTCCCAGTTATCTACCCAGTATGTTGAGAAGTTAGAAGACTGGCAGGGAAAGAGTATTGAGACTGTGATCATTACCGTTGATCCGGAAAAGAAGAGACTGGTACTTTTCGGCCGTGAGGTTGAAAAGGAAAAGAAAGATGCACAGCGTAAAGAACTTCTGGCTCAGTTTAAGGCCGGTGATGTAGTAGAGGGAACTGTAGACAGCCTGAAGGATTACGGTGCATTTGTAAAGCTGGCAGAGGGCATTGACGGACTGGTACACATTTCCCAGATCAGCACCCAGCGCATCAAGCACCCAGGGGCAGTTTTAAAAGAAGGACAGACTGTAAAGGTAAAGATCTTATCTATCGCAGACGGCAAGATCAGCCTGAGCATGAAGGCCCTGATCGAGCAGGAGACTGAAAAAGAAGAGCACGAAACATTTGATTATAAGGAAACAGCATCTGTGACAACAGGACTTGGAGACCTGTTAAAAGGATTAAAACTGTGATCCTGAAGGAGGGAACGGGATGTCAGTTATCCCAAAGACAAAAGATCAGGTAGACCAGTGGCGGTCTGTGATGTTTTTGTATGATTCCGCGTTGAAAAAATTAAACACAAAAATAGAGATACTGAATAATGAATTTGTGAACCGCTATGACCATAATCCCATTGAGCATATCAAATCCAGGCTGAAGACCGCTGACAGCATTGTAAAGAAGCTGAAAAAAGACGGGCGGGAAGTGACCATTGAAAATATGATGGAACACTTAAGCGATATTGCAGGCATCCGCATTATCTGTTCTTTTACTTCTGATATTTATCAGATCGCCCAGATGATATCGGCCCAGGGGGATATAACGGTACTTCACGTAAAGGATTATATTAAAAATCCAAAGCCTAATGGTTATAAAAGCTATCATATGGTAGTGACAGTTCCGGTTTATCTTACAGACGGTCCTGTAGAGACAAAAGTGGAGATCCAGATCCGTTCGGTTGCTATGGATTTCTGGGCCAGCCTGGAGCATAAGATCGCTTATAAATTTGAGGGAAACGCGCCGGAAGGCCTGCTTCAGGAATTGAAAAACTGTGCTGATATGGTGGACATGCTGGATAAGAAGATGTTTTCTTTAAATGAGGCTATTACCGCTTATGCAAAGACCCACCAGGAAGCAGAAGAAGATGCTGACCAGGGGACTTATGACCAGGACCATACGGATATGAAGTGAGACATAGCGGATGAAATTATTTTTAAAATTTACAGATGAAGTGATAAAGCAGAACCTGCGCCAGCTGGTATTATTTACCCTTTTATACTGGCTGGTTGCAGGTATATTC
>JBNMGK010000061.1:0-10950 GCA_050872205.1 Enterocloster sp. | reverse complement strand
CAGGAAAGCCGCGTATTCAACCGCCGCATCAGAGATCGTATCGTAGGTCTGGCAGTGCTTCTTGAGCAGTCTGCTGATGAGGTAGAGTTCCAGAACCATATGGCAGCTTTCTACGGTGAATATGGCGTAGGCAAATTTGGCTTAAATAAGGCATTCCGCATTATTGAAAAAGAAGATGAGCATCAGTTTATCATTGATCCTATCATCAATGTAGAACATGTATACTTTAAAGATATTGTTGGATATGAGGCACAGAAGCAGAAGCTGATCGAAAACACAGAAGCCTTTATCAGCGGAAAAGAGGCCAATAACGTGCTGTTATTTGGTGATGCAGGTACAGGAAAATCTTCCAGTGTCAAAGCCATCCTCAATGAATATTATGGTCAGGGACTGCGTATGATTGAAGTGTACAAGCATCAGTTTAAGGCACTTTCTGAGGTATTGGAGCAGGTCAAGGACCGCAACTACAAGTTTATCATCTACATGGATGACCTTTCCTTTGAGGAATATGAGCTGGAATATAAGTATCTGAAGGCAATCTTAGAGGGCGGACTTGGAAAACGTCCAAAGAATGTGCTGATCTATGCAACCTCTAACCGCCGTCACCTGATCCGTGAGAAGTTCTCCGACAAGAGAGAATTAGATGACGATCTGCACAACAATGATACGGTTCAGGAGAAGCTTTCTCTTGCAGCCCGTTTCGGTGTGACCATCTACTACGGTTCTCCGGACAAGTTCCAGTTCCAGGGCATTGTAAAGGCTCTGGCAGAGAAATATCAGCTGGATATGCCGGAAGATGAGCTGTTATTAGAGGCAAACAAGTGGGAATTAAGCCATGGCGGCCTGTCAGGACGTACTGCTTCCCAGTTTATTACACATCTGTTAGGAAGAAAGTAAAAAGTATTCCTGCTCTGCTGCCTGCGCCAGCAGGCAAAGGGATCTGGGACAGGTGACTTTACATGGATTTTACAAAACCTTTACTTCTGTATGTGGGTAAAATGTAGAAAAATGCGGTAAAATACTGTATACAAAACATAAATTTTAAAATTCCCCTTTATGGGGAATTTTTTAAAAACAGAGTATCTTACAGAGGACATCATTTATTAAGGAGGAAAACAGTGGCAGTCAGAATGTTTGCGGCGATCGATGTAGGTTCTTTCGCCCTGGAACTGGGGATCTATGAGATCTCAGACAAGGGGATCAAGAGCGTTGATCATGTCCGTCATATGATCGCTTTAGGAAGCGATACCTTCAGTGAAGGAAAGATAAGTTATGGTCTGGCAGATGAAATGTGCCGGATCCTGGAAAAATTTACGGAAACCATGAAGCTGTACCGGGTAAAGGACTACCGCGCCTATGCTACCACTGCCATGCGTGAAGCAAAAAACAGCCGTATTATCCTGGATCAGATACGGGTGCGTACCGGACTTGAGGTACACATTATCAGTAATTCCGAGCAGCGTTTTATCAGCTATAAAGCAGTTGCGGCCAAAGCCGGTGAGTTCAACCAGATCATCCAGAAAGGTACAGCCATTGTAGATGTAGGCTTTGGCAGTGCCCAGATCTCCCTTTTTGACAAAGACTCTCTGGTGGCAACCCAGAATATGCCTCTTGGAAGCCTTCGTCTTCGCAGCCAGTTAGCCAAAATACCAGCCAGTGTAGATGGAAACAGACTGCACATTGAAGAAATCGTAGATAATGAGCTGATCACATTTAGGAAAATGTATTTAAGAGACCGCCAGATCACTAACCTGATTGGTATCGGCGATAATATTTTATATCTTATGCGCCGTCTGGGCATAAAAGGCGGGGAAAACCATGTAGATGCCCAGACCATGCATGCTTTTTATGACAAGCTTTCCCAGATGACCATTGACCAGATCGAGGAGAACTTTGGTGTAAACAGTGACTATGCAGCCCTTCTCCTTCCGGCAGCAGCTGTGTATACAAGAATCCTGGATATAACCGGGGCAGAAATGTTCTGGATCCCGGCTATCGGCATGTGCGATGGCATTGCAGCAGAATATGCCAGCGATAAAAAGCTGATCCGTTTCGACCATAACTTTGAAAATGATATTCTGGCAGCAGCCAGAAACATGGCGAAAAAATATAAATGCCACGCCAGCCATAATCAGGTGTTAGAGCAGTATGCCATGAATATCTTCGACAGTACGAAGAGGTTTCATGGTCTGGGAGACCGTGACCGCCTTCTTCTTCAGATCGCAGTTACCCTTCATGCCTGCGGAAAGTTCATCAGCATGAAAAATTCCAACGAATGCGGCTATGCTCTGATCATGTCCACAGAGATCATTGGCTTAAGCCATTTAGAGCGTGAGATCATTGCCAATGTAGTCCGCTATAACATCCGTGATTTCGACTATGATATGATGCAGTTAGAAACAGAAGCCGGACAGGATCTGGCGGGAGTATCTGACCGGACAGCGATTACTATTCTGATCGCAAAGCTGACGGCGATCCTGCGTCTGGCAAATTCCATGGACAAGACCCATAAGTCAAAGCTGATCGACTGCCGTATGGCAGTAAGAGATGGCCGACTGGTGATCACCACCGGTTATCAGGGTGACCTTGCATTAGAGAGTGCTTCTTTTGAGCAGAAGGCTGCGTTCTTTGAGGAAATATTTGGAATACGTCCTGTTTTGAAGCAGAAGAGGAGAGTGTAAAATGGCTGAGAAAAATGATTATGTAAACCGCGAACTAAGCTGGATCGAATTTAACTACCGTGTATTAAGTGAGGCGAGAGATAAAAGCATCCCGCTGTTTGAACGCCTGAAATTTTTAAGCATCACTGCCTCTAATCTGGATGAATTTTATATGGTCCGTGTGGCTTCTTTAAAAGATATGGTCCATGCCAAATATGCGAAAAAAGACATTGCCGGACTGACTGCAAAAGAACAGCTGGAAAAGATCAGTGAAAAGACACACCAACTGGTGGATCTGCATTATTCCACCTACAACCGTTCCCTGGTTCCTGCTTTAAAACAGAATGGCCTGCGCATTATCATGGAACATGAGGATCTGACCAAAGACGAAGCTGCTTTTGCAGATGAATATTTCCGCAAAAATGTATATCCTGTTCTTACCCCAATGGCATTTGACTCATCAAGGCCATTCCCATTGATCCGCAACAAAACATTGAACATTGCGGCCCTTCTGAAAAAGTAAAATGAAAAGGACGCAGAGCTGGAATTTGCCATGGTACAGGTTCCTTCTGTTATCCCGCGTATTGTGGAACTGCCGGAAGAAAAGAACGAAGACGGTGAAAGCCAGAGAGTGGTCATCCTGTTAGAGGAGATCATTGAGCGGAATATGCAGTCTCTGTTCTTAAACTACGATATCGTGGCTTCCCACCCATTCCGTATTATGCGAAACGCAGACTTTTCACTGGATGAGGAAGAGGCAGTAGACCTGCTTGAGGAGATCCAGAAGCAGCTGAAAAAACGCCAGTGGGGCGAAGCTATCCGCCTTGAGATCGAGTCCAATGTAGATAAGCAGCTGTTAAAGATCTTAAAGAAAGAGCTGTCTATCAGCAGCGAAGACATTTTCCAGATAACAGGACCATTAGATCTGACCTTTTTAATGAAAATGTATGGTCTGGACGGTTTCTCACATTTAAAGGCACCAAAATACACCCCTCAGCCTGTGCCGGAGCTGATGAATGAGGACGATATTTTCACTAATATCCGTAAAGGAGATATCCTGCTCCACCACCCATACCAGAGCTTTGACCCGGTAGTCAACTTTGTCCGCAGCGCGGCAAGAGATCCGGAAGTTCTGGCGATCAAGCAGACTTTGTACCGTGTCAGCGGCAATTCACCGATCATTGCGGCACTGGCAGAGGCAGCAGACAACGGCAAGCAGGTATCTGTACTGGTTGAGTTAAAGGCCCGTTTTGATGAGGAAAATAATATCAACTGGGCGAAGATGTTGGAGAAAGCCGGCTGCCACGTTATCTATGGCCTGGTTGGCTTAAAAACCCACAGCAAGATCACACTGGTTGTGCGCATGGAAGAAGACGGTATCCGCCGCTATGTGCATCTGGGAACCGGCAACTATAATGACTCTACTGCAAAACTTTATACAGACTGTGGTATTTTAACCTGTGATCCTCAGATCGGTGAGGACGCAACGGCTGTATTTAACATGCTTTCCGGTTATTCAGAGCCAAGAGCATGGAACAAGCTGTCGGTAGCACCCTTATGGCTGCGCCACCGCTTCCTGCGCATGATCAACCGTGAAACAGAACATGCAAGAGCAGGCAGAGAAGCCCATATTATGGCGAAAATGAATTCCCTCTGCGATAAGGAGATCATTTCTGCCCTGTATGACGCTTCCTGTGCAGGAGTGAAGATCGAGCTGGTTGTCCGTGGCATCTGCTGTCTGAAAGCAGGTGTAGCTGGTTTAAGTGAAAATATTTCCGTGCGCTCTATTGTAGGCAACTTCCTGGAACACAGCCGTATCTTCTATTTCTTCAATGACGGAAGCCCGGAGGTCTACATGGGAAGCGCAGACTGGATGCCGCGAAACCTGGACCGCCGTGTGGAGATCCTGTTCCCGGTAGAAGATGAGCAGTTAAAGGAAAAAGTCATCCACATTCTGGAGGTGGAACTGGAAGACAATGTAAAGGCCCATGTACTTCAGCCGGGCGGAAGCTATGAAAAAGTGGATAAACGTGGAAAAGTCCTGGTAAATTCCCAGGAGCAGTTCTGCAAAGAGGCCATAGAAATGGCGAAAGCATGCCAGGACGCAAAGGATCCGGCTGTGACCCGCATTTTCCAGCCTATTGAGAGCAGTAATGAATAAGGATGTTTTAGAGGACGCGCCGGTGGGCGCGTTCTTTTTTTGCCCGGACAGCAGGCCAGTTTTCCTGTCTACACAAAATTTCCCCCATATCCCAATTTAGCCAGAATTTTTCAAGAAAAAAGTAAGGAAGTACACGTTAAGATATGGTATACTCATACTATATAAAGAAAAACAAGCGGCTGCGTCAGCCGATACCCATAACCAAAGAGGAGGACAAATAAATGCCCGATATCAATATCCTGGTAGTAGATGATGAAAAAGAGATCGCGGACCTGATCGAGATCTATCTGGTCAGCGACGGTTATAAAGTATTTAAAGCAGAAAACGCAGAGGTGGGACTTGATATCCTGAATAAGCAGGACATCCACCTGGTGCTGTTAGACATTATGATGCCTGGTATGAACGGACTGGAGATGTGCAGAAAGATCCGTGAGACCAATAATATCCCTATTATCATGTTAAGCGCCAAGTCTACAGACTTAGACAAGATCTTAGGTCTTGGAACCGGCGCGGATGACTATGTGACAAAGCCGTTTAACCCACTGGAGCTGACCGCCAGAGTGAAATCCCAGCTGCGTCGCTACACCCAGTTAAATCCAAACAGTGGTGCAAGGGAAACGGTAAATAATGAGATCACCATTAAAGGAATGAGCATTAACCGTGACAATCATAAAGTAGTGGTTGACGGGGAAGAGATCAAATTGACGCCGATCGAGTTTGACATCCTTTATCTGCTGGCTTCCAATCCAGGAAAGGTATTCAGTACAGATGAGATCTTTGAAAAAGTCTGGAACGAAAAGGTTTACGAAGCCAATAATACAGTTATGGTACATATCCGTCGCTTAAGAGGAAAGATGAAAGAAGATACCAGGCAGAACAAGATCATTACCACCGTGTGGGGAGTAGGCTACAAGATTGAAAAATGATGTAAGCAGGCGCTACCGTACCCGTGTGATCACCAATATCATATACAGCGCTATCATTACCTGCCTGGTAGAGGTATTTTTTGTTACGAACCTGTCAATGGTGGCCCGGTATATGGGAAACAGAGGAAAGATGCTTGTAATGGTCCAGGCCATTGAAAAGCAGCACACGGCAGTGATCCTGTTATATCTGATCTTTGGCATCCTGCTTTTTGCGGTCACCTTTATGATCCTTCAGGAGCCTTATATCCGGTATATCAGCAGGATCTCAGAGGCAGTGCAGAACATTTCTGAGGGAAATCTAAACACAGTGATTGATGTGATCGGCGATGATGAATTTTCCGGTATGGCTGCCAATTTGAACCGCATGACAGCGGATATCAAAGAGTTAATGGAGAAAGAGCGTGAGTCAGAGCGCACCAAAAATGAGCTGATCACCAATGTGGCCCATGATCTGCGTACCCCGCTGACTTCTATTATCGGGTATCTGGAGCTTCTGACCAACAACCAGCAGATACCGGCAGATATGCAGCATAAATACATAGAGATCGCCTACGGAAAGTCCAGAAGATTGCAGAAGCTGATCGAGGACCTGTTTGGTTTTACCAAGTTAAATTACGGCAAGATCGCCATGCATGTGGGACAGATCGACATTGTAAAGCTGTTGGGACAGCTTGTAGAGGAAGCATATCCCAACTTTGTAGAAAAGGGACTGTCCTATGACCTGCAGAGCAATGTGCCTGCCAAGATCATTAACGCAGACGGAAACCTTCTTGCCCGGCTTTTTGATAATCTCATCGGAAACGCCATTAAATACGGCGCAGACGGAAAGCGGGTGTTAGTAAAGATACACGCGGAAAGCGAGACAGTCACTGTTTCTGTTACCAACTACGGTTATGTGATACCTGCAGATGAACTTCCTCTTATTTTCAATAAATTTTACCGTGTGGAGCAGTCACGCTCCAGCAGTACCGGCGGCACAGGCTTAGGTCTTGCCATTGCAAAAGAGATCGTAGATATGCATGGGGGAACCATAGGCGTGACCAGCGATCTGAACGGAACTGTATTTACGGTAAAGCTTCAGGTTCATTTTGATGTAAATAAGGAAAATTTCGGACATAAAAATGAGGATTAAGAAATGGATACAGGTAAAAACAGAATTGTTGGGAAGTACGGGAAAAGGGCGCTGAAAAGCACCCTTTTTGCCGTTTTTCTATCAGCTTCTTTAAGCTTTCAGGGACTGGCGGCCATGACGGCAGACGGCCCGGGAACAGCATATGAGACTTCCGGGGAGACGGACAGTGATACGGGGACAGCAGGAGATACAGGACTTGCGCCGGAGCTGACCGGAGAAGGACCCATTTTAATGGATGTGGTCTACGGCTATGACAATGTGGCAAAAAGCGGCCGTTTCCTGCCTCTTGATATCCAGTTGGATAATACTCTGGAAACGGATTTTAAGGGCGTTCTCACCGTTACCTCCAGGGAGCCGGATTATGACGGCTACAATAACAGTTCCCAGGTGAAATATGACGCATACCGGTATGAATTTCCGGTGACTATAGAGGCAAATGGCAGTCTGGAGAAAAAATTAAATATTTCCCTCAGCAGCCGCTCTGATGTCATGTATATCAGTCTTTATGATGAAAATGAAAAACAGGTCTTGAGCAAGCGCCTGAAAATGGATCTGAACACACAGACCGCCCAGTTATTTATCGGCGTAGTAAGTGATGCGCCGGAAAAGCTTTCTTATCTGGATCAGGTGGGCGTCAATTACAGTATGCTGCGCACCAAGACCATTGACCTGACGGTGTATGATCTGCCGGATACAGAGCTGGGCCTGGATCAGCTGGATGTGCTCCTGATCACGGATTTTAATACCCAGGCGCTGACCCAGGAGCAGACTGACGCTATTTTAGAATGGGTACACAGAGGCGGTATCCTTCTTTTGGGAACAGGAGACAGAGGAGAAGAGACCTTATCAGCCTTCAGCAAACAGCTGTTAGAATACCCGGTGCTGCCGGCAACACCTTATGATCTTCATATGGGGCCGGACCGGGGAACCAAGGAGCGGGGAGATGACCGTCTTACATTAAACTGTACAGAAGTGGACTTAAAAGGTGGTACAGACCTGATCACCAGCGACTCCTTTATCGTCCTTTCCAGCACTTCCATGGGAAATGGAATGGTGGCTGCGGCTACCTTTGACTTTACGGATCTGGAGGAATACTGTTCCAAAGACAGCTCCTATGCCGATTATTTCCTGACCACCCTTTTAGGGGAAGACCGGATCAACAATCTGAACAGCAATGCAGGCGGGGGCAATTATAACCAGTTCTGGTCGATCCAGAGCCTGGTGAATACAGGAAATATCCGCAGGCTTCCAAAGATCGGCCTTTATGTGACACTGGCAGTGGCTTATGTGGCATTGGCAGGACCGGGGCTGTATTTCTTCTTAAAGCAGAGAAATCTGCGGGAATATTATCAGCCGTCTGTGGCTCTTCTTGCGATCTGTACTACGGGAATGGTGATCTTAATGGGCTCCGGCACCCGGTTTTCCGGTCCTTTCTTCACCTATGCCACCATTGAAAATACCAGTGAAACAGACAAGTCAGAGACCACTTTTATCAACATGCGGGCGCCTTATAACAAGACGTATTCCGTAGAGTTAAATCCCCAGTACCGCCTGTATCCTGTTACCGGCAGTCCTTATTATGACCAGACTCCTGCAGGAGAATTTACAGATACAGATAAGGCGGATATTACGATCCGGTACGGGGAAGATGCCACCTGGATCCAGGCAGCGGATACCGGGGCGTTTAATTCCAAAATTTTCCAAATGGAGATGCATACGGATAATGAAACAGGAGAAGGATTTTCCGGCGAGCTGCGGGCATTTAACGGGGAACTTTCCGGCACGATCACCAACAATTATCCTTATGCAGTGGAAAACGCGGCGCTGCTCCTTTATAACCAGCTGCTGATCATTGGAAATATGGAGCCGGGAGAGACCGTTTCTTTAGATAACCGGCCTGTGACCTTCTGCGCTACCAATTTCAGCTATGCCCTGGCGTCCCAGATCACGGGAGTTTCCCTGTATGATGTGAACGGGGATATGGAAGATGCCTCTTATATTCAGGCCTTAGAGCGGGCTAACCTTCTTTCCTTCTATATTGAAAATTACATTTCCGGCTATCATTCCCAGGCATGTGTGGTTGCTTTTGGAAATGAGAAGGAAGACCTGGATTTTATGAAACAGGCAGATCATGAGGCTTATGGCTGCACCCTTTTAACAGCCCAGCTGGAAGTAAACTATGAAAAGGGCGGAAAGGTTTACCGGTCTGCCATGCAGAAGCAGCCAAATGTGCTTTCCGGCGAGTATGACGCAGACCGCAATACCATGTACGGAATGGCGCCTGTGATCCTGGAGTATTATCTGGGAAATGAAACGGAAGTGGACTCTGTAGATTTCCACCCGCTGACAGAAGATGCTTCTGACAGCCTGCGGTATTATTACACCGTTCCATTTACAGGAAGCATGTATTTTTATAATTATGATACCGGCGATTATGATCTGGTGGATCCGGATCAGGTACATTTTACACGGGAAGAGCTGGAGGAATATTTATCTCCTGGAAATACCATTACCGTCCGTTATGTATATGACACAGCAGGGGAGTACACCTGGAACATCATGCTTCCGGTGGTAACTGTCACAGGAAGGAGCAAGTGATGCTTAAAATAGAGAATCTCCATAAAATATATGGTAAATATCACGCTTTAAGCGGCCTGAACATGACGGTAAAAGAAGGGGCTCTTTACGGTTTTGTAGGGCCAAATGGGGCGGGAAAGACAACAGCTATTAAGATTATGACCGGTCTTTTAGAAGCAGAAGAAGGAAACGTGGTCATTAACGGGGAAGACGCTCTGGCAGACCCGGATAAGCTGCGTTCTTTCATTGGTTATGTGCCGGATTTCTTCGGTGTGTATGACAATCTGACGGTTGGGGAGTATATGAGTTTCTTCGCCTCCTGTTATCATATAGACGGCCTGGTGGCAAGAAAGCGTTATACCGCTCTTTTAGATCAGGTGGGACTGGAAGATAAGCTGGATTTTTATGTGGACGGCCTTTCCAGGGGCATGAAGCAGCGCCTCTGTCTGGCAAGAGCCCTGATCCACGATCCACAGATACTGATCTTGGATGAGCCTACTTCCGGCCTTGATCCAAGGACCCGTGTGGAATTTAAAGAAATATTAGAAGATCTGAAATTTGCGGGAAAGACCATTATCATCAGCTCCCATGTACTTTCAGAGCTTTCGGAAATGTGCACGGATATCGGCATCATTGACCAGGGAAGAATGATCTTAGAGGGAAATATTGAGGACATTTTATCAAGGGTCAATGCCTCCAATCCTTTAGTGATCTCTGTTTACAGCAACATGGAAAAGGCGCTGTCCATTTTAAAGAGCCACCCATGTGTGCGGACGATCTCCATGCGGGAAAAGGACATCTGTGTCCGCTTTGCCGGGGATGCCCAGGATGAAGCCATGTTATTACAGCAGCTGATCGACTCAGACGTGCTGGTCAATGGTTTTACCAGGGAGAAAGGCAGTCTGGAAACTGTATTTATGCAGCTGACAGACCATGAAGAAGAAAGGGTGGTGACTTCCTATGAAGCAGAATCCGGTTTATAACAGGGAAATGCGGGTAAGCTCCAGAAGCCTGAAACTGCCCCTTATCATCTTTTTGTTTAATGGCATCCTGTTTCTGGTGACCCTTTTAAACATGTATTCCGTGGTCATGCAGGTGAAGGCCACGGCAAATATCCAGTACAGCAGTTTTATGGATCTGTATGAATTTGTTACATCCATGGAATTTTTATTATTAATGTTCATTGTTCCGGCGGTAACTGCTTCTTCGATCAGCGGAGAGCGGGAACGCCAGACTTTGGATCTGACGCTGACCACCCGGATGAGCGCCGCACAGATCGTGGGAGGGAAGCTTTTAAGTGCTTTAAGCACCCTGCTTTTGCTCATCCTTTCCAGTTTTCCGGCGGTTGCCATGGTATTTGTATATGGTGGTATCACATGGACAGATGCGTTTTCACTGATCCTCTGTTACGTGACAGTGGCATTTTTTGCAGGAAGCATCGGCATCTGTTTTTCCGCGGCTTTAAAGCGTTCTACCATTTCCACGGTAGTGACT
>JBNMGK010000172.1:0-5752 GCA_050872205.1 Enterocloster sp. | reverse complement strand
GGGTAGGATTGAGTAAAGATTTAACAACATCAAGACTTGATCGACAAAACATATTAAATAATGATATAGCTATTGATGAAATACAAGAAAAATCGGGACTAGAAGGGGTTATTTGGGAAAATAAGTTATATGTTACTCGTGAAATGACAGCCGATTTTTTGAAGTTGATATTAGAACTATAAGTAGATATCTGGAACAAAATGCAGATGAATTGGCCGAAAATGGTTATCAGGTATTGAGGGGAAAAAGATTAAAATCATTTATTGAAGCTGTGAATAATTCTGGTAAGGACATTAATGTCCCTACCAAAACAACAGTACTTGGGGTGTTTGATTTTCGAGCATTCTTGGATATGGCAATGTTGCTATCTGAAAGCGAAAAAGCCAGAGCACTCAGGCAAATGATGTTGGATATTGTAATTGATCTTATTAATAGGAAAACTGGTGGTGGAACAAAGTATATTAATCAACGTGATAAAGATTTTATGTTTGCATCTTTGCAGGAAGATAATTATCGTAGACTATTTACTGATGCATTAAAAGAATGCGTTGTTGATAATAAGTTTAAATATGCTCATTTTACGGATTTGATATATGTTAGCATTTTTAAAAGGGACTGCCGAGTGTGGTAGTCCCTTTTAATATTATGTAAATTTACAGATCATTTTTCATCCGCTCTTTGGTTTCGTTGAAATCCTTTATAACGGCTTCCATGCAGGCCGGATCATGGATCATATCATAACTGGTGGCGGCTAAGATCTTGGCGCCTAAGGTTACTGCATCGTGTGCGTTCTGGGTTTTTCCGGCTTTTAAATATTCAGCAGAATGGGCGCTGGTTCCTTCCGGGACAAAAGCCATGCGGATGCAGGAGCCGGGAACGTCATACATAACATTTCCAAGGTCAGTAGAACCGGTCTTTTCTCTTGGCGGGCGAATGGTCGGAGCGTTTACTAAAGCCGCGTTGTCCATTAACAGTTTGTTTAATGTAAGAACCGGAATTTTTCCCATAAAGAAAGGATCTTCTGCAATCTCATAGGTGGTTTCTGTCATCATGGCAGCACCTGCAAGAATCTTTTTTACCCGCTCCATTACTTCATAAAGATAGGCGGTATTATAGCTTCTCATACAGAATTCTGCTTTTGCAATGGCCGGAACTGCATTGCTTGGGCCACCGGCATCTTTGATCGTATAATGGAGCCGCGTATCATCCTTTACGTGCTCACGAAGGCATTCAATACCGTGAGCGGCCAGCAGAATGGCATCTAAAGCACTGCGGCCCTTGTCAGGACTCATGGCAGCGTGAGCGGCAACACCATGATAAGTTACCTGATAGGTAGCCAGGGCCATGGATTTGATGTCTGTAGTGGTGGTTGGACCTGGATGCATCATCAGAGCTACATCAATATCATTAAAGCAGCCGTTTTCCTTCATCAGGATCTTGCCACCGATGGTCTCCTCAGCAGGTGTTCCATAGACTACCAGTTTATAAGGAAGGTCTTTTAAAACATTTTTCAGGGCAAATGCCGCGCCTAAGATAGCAGGTCCCTGAGTATGGTGGCCGCATGCGTGTCCAATGCTTTCTAAGGCATCGTATTCACATAAAAAGCCGATCCTTGGACCGCCGGTCTTATTTTCATAAACAGCCCGGAAAGCAGTTTCCATGCCGCCTACGCCTTTTTCTACTGCAAATCCATTTTCTTCCAGCAGCTTTTCAAGAGCAGCACTGACACGAAATTCCTGACAGCTTACTTCTGGATGATCGAAGATATCATCGGAAAGAGCGGTCAGATCTTTGCTCATTTTATCAATTTCCTGAAACAGTAATTCTTTCATAGAGCAGTTCCTCCTAGAATGGTCCGTATCCGATCATATTTGCAACGATAATGAATACGCCGCCGGTAAGCAGCCACATTCCAAGGATCGGGCCTGCATAGCGGATCCACTTTACATAGTTGATGCCGGAAAGAGATAAATAAGCGTTCATATTGGAGGAAGTCGGGTTGATGGAGTTGGTGATACCATCACCTAACTGGAATGCCAGAACAGCAACCTGTCTGGTAATACCTGTAATATCTGCCAGCGGAATGAACAGAGGCATGGTTGCAGCTGCCTGTCCGGATCCGGATGGGATAAAGATATTCAGGATGATATGTACGATATACATTCCCACTGGAGTGAATACCTTAGGGAATTTAGATAAGATACCTGCAAAGCCATAAACAATGGTATCAAGGATCATGCCGTCCTGAAGAACGACCAGGATACCTCTTGCAATACCGATAACAAGAGCACCGAATGCCAGCATCTTTGCGCCCTGGACAAACTCCTTTGCAATACGGCTTGGATTTAAACCGCCGATGAAGCCGCCTACGATAGCTACAGCGATGAATACAGGCTGCATTTCATTGGTACCCCATTCTTTGTTGATGACGCCCCACATGATCCATGCAAGACCTGCAAAGAAGGTAAGGAGTACCAGGTAATGACGGGTGGTTGCTTCTTCTCCGTCTGCGCTGATCTCAGCCTGCTCTGCTTTAGCGGCCTCTTCTTCCAGCTCACGGACAATACTCTTAGAAGGATCTGCTTTTACTTTTGCAGCATAGCGCATCATATAAACGCTTGCGATCACCAGGAATGTGATGTGAAGGACGATTCTCAGCCCAATACCGGAATAAATGGGCAGTTCAGCGATTCCCTGTGCAACACCTACGTTAAATGGGTTCATGGTACCGGCACTGAATCCGGCGGCGGCGCCTAAGGTAACCATGGAGGTTCCAATGGCTGCGTCATATCCGGCCTTACGTGCAATGACAATGCCGATAGGTACAAAGGCCAGAACTTCATTGGACATACCCATTAAAGCACCGCCTAAAGAAAAGACGAAGAGGAAAATAGGAATGATGAGAAGTTCCTTCCCCTTTAAAACACGCATCAGTTTGCCAATGGTTCGGTCAATAGCTCCGGTGCTGTTAATGACCTGGAAAGCGCCGCCTACGATAAATACGAAGAATACAAGGCCGGCAGCGGCTCTTAAACCTGCCGGTGCAGCATTTAATACTTCCATGATGCCTGCAGGATTTGGATCTACCAGATGGTAGCTGGCTGCGTCTACTACTTTGGTTCCGTTTGCATTTTCAATGCGGTCATAGACTCCGGCTGGTACGATGTGTGTCAGGATCGCAGCCAGGATAATGATGCTGAAAATGATAACATAGGTGTGGGGAACCTGAAAATTTTCCCAGAAAGATCCCCGTTTTTTGGTTTCATCACTCATATCTTTTCTCTCCTTGTAAAATTTGGTTGACTTAATTATATTGCCAATATAATATTAAATCAAATATAACATTTTTATTTAAACATTAGTATTACACTAATTTACTTAAAGGGAGAAATGAAAATGTATCTGAAAGAGCAGGAATACGTGTCAGCCATTGCAAAATACGGAAATCTGAAAAAAGCGGCAGACTCGCTGTATATTTCTTCACCTACTCTCAGCGTGTTCTTAAGCAGCCTGGAAGAGCGTATGGGCCTTAAATTATTTGATCGTATGGGGAAGCAGTTTGTACCTACAGACGCAGGCCGGATCTATTTACAGAATGCGGAAGAAATGTTAGCCATTTCAAAGCGCTGCACGGATCAGTTAAGTGATTTAAAACAGGGTGCCAGAGGATCCATCCGTCTGGGGATCCATCCACGCAGGACCCTATATCTGCTGCCAAAAGCATTAAAAAAATTTACAGACTGTTATCCAAATGTGAGATTGTTTACTTACGAACTTTCTTCTTCGGAAATGTTTGCAAGGTTATTGGCAGGAGATTTGGATTTTGTTATTAATAACCGGTATATGATATCCCCTCTTTTAGTATATCAGCCTTATTATCAGGATCATTTAGTGGCAGTATGCGCAAAAGATCATCCGGTTCTTACGCAATTACTGCATTCTGATGAGAAAAATGCCGGATATTTGCCTTTAAAACCGTTCAGTGATGAAACATTTATTCTTCCAAGCACCAGTCAGTCCTCCAGGGTCTGTGCGGATGCAGCCTTTGTTTATGAGAACATTACACCAAAAAGCAGGATCATTATTGAAAACCTGGAAACGGCAGCCCAACTGGCCGCGGAGGGTCTTGGAATCTCCTTTAATTTTGAAAGCTATATCCGGCCTTTTCATTATTCAAAACCGGTTCAGTGGTTTCGGGTGGGTGATCCTCAAAAAATGGTGGATTACTGGATGATATACAGAAAAGACAAATACATTCCCACTTATACACAGTATTTTATGGAGTGTCTGAAAGAAGCAATTTTGGAAATTCCTTATGCATAGGCGAAATACCTCTTGTTTTTCTGCCATTTTCGTTATAAGATTGAAACATCACTCTTATATCTGGTCTCGCCCAATACTACAGCGAGGATCAAATCATGGCAAAAAAGAAACATATTACCATTCAAAGCTTATATTGTTCTCCAGAGGACTACGCAAAAGTGTGCAGCCTGAAAACGGAGATCATAGATAAGCCTACAAAACCACTTCTTCATCAAACTTCCCGATTTTGGTTTTTTACTGGCGGTAAGGGGATCGTGCGCCTTCAGGACAGAGATTATCCGGTACAAAAGGGGACTATTATTTCTGTTCTCCCGTGGCAGGTTTCTGATATCATACAGGTGGATGAGCCACTGCAATACTATCTGCTGGCGTATTACTTTGATAATATTAATGCGGTTGTGAAAAATTTTTATAATTTTAATGGGGAACCCTTAAGCCTGATACGGATCATTGAGAAGCACCCGGTGGGTTATTGCAGAGAAGGGGATCTGAAAGTCATTTATCTGCTGTTTGAACAACTGGAGCAGGAACTGGATCAGAAAAACAGTTTACCAGAAGATCAGGACACAGATCAGTCTTCTCTTCATACAGTATACCTGACAAATAAGATCATTGATCTGATCATGACATTTTTGAAGCTGCCAGGTAAAGGACAGGAGATGCCGGTGAAAAGGCTGGGAGGAACGATCCAGAAAAGTGATATCCTTCACTATATGTTTAACCATATGAGCGAAAAATTAACTTTAGAGCAGCTTTCTGGTATCTTCTACATGAGCGGATCGGCTATCAGCGCCTATATACGGGAAACTACAGGCTTGTCCTTTTTTGACCTGTTAAATGAAATGCGCATAGGAAAGACCATAAATTTCCTGCTGTATACGGATCTTACAGTGGAAGAACTGGCGGAAATACTGGGCTTTGTAGACAGTTCCCATATATGTAAGGTATTTTCAGCAAGAGTAGGGATGCGTGTCAATGATTTCCGCAAAAGTTACTGTGATGTGGCAAAGGTATGTAAAGAGGATGTAGGGCAGAGTACCTATGAGATCGTCCGGTATATATACAGAAATTCATCTGAAATGCTGACACCGGCTCTGGTAGCAGAAAAATTTGGCATAACGAAGAAAGAACTGAATAATATCCTTCTTTATCAGGTGGAGAAAAATTTTTCGGATTTTCTGAATTATCTGCGGGTAAACCGGGCCTGTGAACTGTTAAAGAATACGGATAAAGCCCTGATCGATGTAGCAGTAGAGGTGGGATATAATAATACAAAAACACTTACCAGAAACTTGTAAATGGTAAACCATGCACCTGCCACCAAAATCAGCCGCCTCTTTGAGGCGGCTCTAAATGCTCTATTTTATCTTACGGCAGGATATTGGCAGCTCAGGGGACCATGGCATAAGATCGTCTAATGAAAACGTGC
>JBNMGK010000440.1:0-2098 GCA_050872205.1 Enterocloster sp. | reverse complement strand
GGAGACAGATTCCGGAAAGGAAGAGAAATATGGTACATATTGTAGGCGCAGGTCCGGGAGCAGAGGATCTGATCACAGTAAGAGGTTTAAGACTTTTAAAAGAGGCGGATGTTGTTATTTATGCAGGTTCCCTGGTGAATCCAGGTCTGTTAAAAGAGACAAAACAGGGGGCTGTGATCTATGACAGCGCGAAAATGACCCTGGAGCAGGTTATGGAAGTCATAGAGCAGGCATGGAAAGAGCAAAAACAGGTGGTTCGTCTTCATACAGGAGATCCCTGTCTTTACGGTGCCATCAGAGAGCAGATGGACGCTATGGACAAACTGGGTATTACCTATGATATTTGTCCGGGAGTCAGCTCTTTCTGTGGTACAGCGGCAGCTTTACAGATGGAATATACACTTCCGGGTATTTCACAGAGCGTTATCATCACCAGAATGTCAGGAAGAACGCCGGTGCCGGAACGTGAGAGCATCCGCCAATTTGCCTCCCACCAGGCCACTATGGTGATTTTTTTAAGCACAGGCATGTTAAAAGAACTGTCAGAGGAATTAATGGCAGGCGGCTATCCGGCGGATACACCGGCAGCTATTGTATACAAGGCAACCTGGCCGGAAGAAAAGACGGTCCGTACCACCGTGGCACAGCTGGCAGAGGCAGCAAAGCGGGAGAATATTACCAAAACAGCCCTGATCGTAGTAGGAAATACCGTGGCGCAAAATGGTTACGACCGGTCAAAACTGTATGATCCGGGATTTACAACGGAATTTCGTATGGCAGAAAGCTCCCACAGCGGAAAAATGGTTTCGGCTGTGCCGGAAATGATCGTGTCTGCCCAGGCAGGTAAAGCAACAGAAGAAAACGAAAAGGCAGAAGTTGGAAAAGAAAACGCAGCACAGGGCAAATTGTATGTAGTAGGCATGGGCCCAGGTTCTCTGGATGGAATGACGAAAGAGGCCTTTAATGCCATTGGAGACTGCCAGGTGATCGCCGGATATACGGTATATGCAGACCTTGTAAAGCCTTATTTCCCGGACAAAGAATATCTCACCACTCCTATGACAAAAGAGGAAGCAAGGTGCCGTATGGCTTTTGAGTGCTGTATGGAAGGCAAAGATACTGCCATGATCTGCAGCGGTGACAGCGGTGTTTACGGCATGGCGGGACTGATCCTGGAGCTGTCTGCGCAGTATCCTGAAGTAGAGATCAAAATGATACCAGGTGTTACAGCTGCCTGTGCCGGAGCTGCCGGTCTTGGAGCACCTCTGACCCATGATTTTGCAGTGGTCAGCTTAAGCGACCGCCTGACCCCTATAGAAATGATCTGGGAGCGCATTGAAAAAGCAGCTATGGCAGATTTTGTCATCTGTTTATATAATCCCCGCAGCAAAGGCAGACCGGACTATTTAAAACAGGCCTGTGAGCGGATCATGAAATACCGTGCACCAGAGACTGTGTGTGGTGTGGCTTCCTGCATTGGAAGAGGTGGGGAAGAGATGAAAGTAATGTCCTTAAAAGAACTGGCAGATTATCCGGCGGATATGTTTACCACTGTATTTATCGGAAAATCCAGTACTGTAAAGATCGGCAATTGGATGGTGACACCAAGAGGTTATCTGCAAAAAAAGGAGAAATAGCATGATAAAAAAACATGTGTTCCTGTTTGCAGGGACCACAGAAGGACGTTTGCTGGCTGACTGGCTGGATCAGCAGCCGGGCGTTACAGGGGCTGTGTGTGTGGCAACAGAATATGGGGCAGAGCTTTTAGCAGAGGAAATGCCTTTAAAACATTTAAAAGTCCACTGTGGCCGTCTGGATGAGGGCGAAATAGAAGACTTTCTGGAAAAAGAAGGTCCGTCCCTTGTAATCGACGCCACACATCCCTATGCCCAGGCAGTTACTGCCAATATCAGAAAAGCCTGTGAAAAATATCCTGATATCTGTCTTTTACGCTGCCTGCGAGAAGAAAGTGAAGATGAGACAGAAAATGATAAAAACAGTAAAAATGGAATTGTACATGTGAAAAATACAGCAGAGGCAGTTCGATATCTTTGTGAAAAAGAGGGAAATATCTTTCTCACCACAGGAAGTAAGGAGC
>JBNMGK010000356.1:0-3023 GCA_050872205.1 Enterocloster sp. | reverse complement strand
TAGACAACTACATTTTCACAGGGCATGCTTTCTGCGCGCCGGTGCATGGCAGCGTAAATGGTTTCCATATCGCATTTAGAATATAAACTGTCACCGCAGCAGACAGAGTTTGTTCCATGTTTGGCGGCCTCTGTCACATGGACGTTCATTTTCTCTAGTAGTGTCCGCACTGCATGATGTACGGCCGGTTTATTGCGCACCGGACAGGCATCATGGATGCTGACTTCCATTCCATTATAATCCGGATAGGGAAAATTATCCAGTTTGACGATAACCTCCCATAGAGAAATGGTGGTAATTCCTTTATAAAGTGTGCTAAAACGCCGGTCACAGCCTGCACATACATTGATAATGCATGAACCTTCCGGCAGCTTCGGATCGTGACGGCAGCATATATCATGCATCTGGATATCCGGGTAATTTTCCTGAAGGTAATGGAACAGCTTACGGACGTTTTCAGGCCGATAGATATGCAGCGCGCAGCCGGGATTAAAATAAAGATTTTTTTCCTGCATAATTATGTACTCTCTCCTTGTTTCTTTATGACTACAGGATAACACAAACATGTTCTTTTATCTCTGCAAAAATGGAAATTCAATTGTGAAATTTGTGGCCTGTGGATTACCAGTTATTACCAGGCCATTTTCCAGAAAAATGTGATAATATAGTTTTGTAACAAAAATGCAACAAAATTGTAACAAAATGAAAGCGAGGACAAAACTATGTTATCAGTATCCACAATGGCACTTGCAGCAATGCTCGGCTCCGCATGCGTACCAAACGCAAATCAGGCATGCAATGTAAATACCTGTACATATGATCAGGCAAACTGCATTCAGGCAGAGTGCGCTGTAAACGGCGGACAGGACTTAAACTGCCTGTTAAATGGTCTTGGCGCATGCCTTCCAAACGGCTGCCAGAATGGAAATGTAAGACCGGCTGGCGGATTTGGTCAGGGAAGCTGCAGAAGATAAGAGTGTTAAACTAAGTATATAACAAAAGATAGACAAAAAGAGGCCTGGGAAGCATGTTGCTTTTCAGGCTTTTTGATTTTGCTCTATTTAATTCTTAGAATTTGCGAGAATAATGCTTTATGCAACGAAAGAAACATGGTATTATAAAATTATGGGTGCCACCATAACACGGTAGGCGGTTGTCCTTCTCCAGAGGGACTGTGACCCTCTGATTACATAGAAACCAGAAATGGAATCTTGCGAAAGGAGGGCTTAGCCAATGAATGTCGAAGAAGTAATAGCATTGTTGAGCCTGTGCTTTACGTGCTTTAGCCTCGGCTATAAAGTTGGCCGGGATAGTAATAAGACACAGAAATAGCCGCCCCAAACCTGGAAAGTTGAGCGGCTATTTTTGTAGTTTATCAATTTGATCGGGATAACCGTCTATCGGTGTCACCCTCTTTATTTATAATATATCATCAGCGTAAAAAATATTCAAGTAGATTTCAAGTAAAAGCTAATATCGCTTACATATAACATTATAATAATTTTTCACTCTGTTGTTCACTGATAAAAATCTTCCCTTTATGTAAGCTGATCCTGTTTTCTTCCGCCAGTTCCTGCACGGTCCTGTTTACAGTTCGTACAGAGCAGCCAAGATGAGTGGCGATCTCCGGGCGGGTAAAAGGGATGCGGATAGGATAGACAGATCTGGTTTTGAGATTACCGGTGCCATTTTCATCATGGGAGCTGCCATTTACAGCCTGTGCCACCTGTTCTTTCAGAAAGACCAGCATGCGGGTACGGTTGTCTGCAAAAAGGTTCTGGCGCTGGAACTGGGCCTGTGCTACCAGCTGGGAGATGATCATGCGGCTTCTTAGGAAGAGGGCGTGGGAATCACTTCGCAGCCAGGTCATGTATTCCGCTGCAGGGATCACCAGGCAGAGAGAATCCTCCAGCGTAGTCAGTGTCACCAGACGAGGCTGTTTTTCCGTGAAAAATTCATAATCCCCCACTACGTCCAGAGCACGGATCTCCGTAAAATGATAAGGCGCATCCGTCACATGTTCCTCAACCGCTTCCAGACGGCCTTTTAAAAGGATATACACATGGGCGCAGCTGTCCCCTGCAGCTACCAGGCGGCTGCCTTTTTTATAAGAGCGCAGCATCAGTACCGGCTGGATATAAGGGGGAGCAAACTGAAAGAAGTCCTCTAAAAAGCTTTTTTGTTTTAATGTAAATGGATAATTTAATTCATTGATTTTTAACAAAACTGCCACATGTCCTTTTTTTTAGTATGATATCATTCTATAGTAATAATAATAAAATGACAAGGAGGAAGTATATTATGGCAACACCACACAATCAGGCAGAAAAAGGTGAGATCGCAAAAAAGGTATTAATGCCGGGGGATCCTCTTCGCGCAAAATTTATTGCAGAGCATTTTCTTACAGACGCAAAGCTGGTCAATGAAGTCCGCGGGGCATATGCGTACACAGGTACTTATAAAGGGGAAAAAGTAACTGTTATGGCAAGCGGAATGGGAATGCCGTCTATGGGAATTTACTCTTATGAGCTGTTTTCTGTTTATGATGTAGACCAGATCATCCGTATTGGATCTGCAGGCGCATATGTACCGGAGCTGAATTTAGGTGATGTAGTGCTGGAAGAGAGCGCATGGAGTGAGTCTACTTTTGCACATACCCAGAATGGCTACGATAAAGATACCATCTATCCAAATCCAGAATTAAATGCCCATATTTTAGAAGCTGCAAAGCGCAATCATATTACAGTAAAGCCTGTAAAAGTACACTCCAGTGATGTATTTTACACAGAGCCAAATGTAGACGGTTACAAAGAGATCAGCGCAAAACACGGCTGTGCCTGTGTGGAAATGGAAAGCTTTGCTTTGCTTCACAATGCAAATGTGCTCCATAAAAAAGCAACCTGCCTGCTGACCATTTCTGATTCCATGCCAAAGAATGAGCATGCAACAGCAGCAGAACGCCAGACTTCCTTTACAGACATGATGACCGTTGCCTTAGAGGCGTGTCTGGATCAGTAATAAAT
>JBNMGK010000008.1:0-23663 GCA_050872205.1 Enterocloster sp. | reverse complement strand
GTATAAGCTATGGAGTTTGCTCCAAGTCAAGGAGTTTTGCAATGTGACTTTAAAATATAAAAATGTCGTTCAAAATCCTGTTTTAGAATTTGAACGACATCTGTTTTTGGTAGTTTTTATTTTCCAAACTGTGAAAAAAAGTCAAAGAACGCATCTGTTTTTATTTTTTCCACTGTTTCTTTATATTCGCCATTTTTAAATAACGGAAAGATATCCCTTTTCATTTCAAGCCATGATTCTGCCTCTTTGCATGGTATAACAGGGAAAAAGTGTACCCCTGTTTCCATTGCCGCCTGATAATCTCCAGGTGCGTCTCCTATCATAATTACCTGGTCTTTGGAATATCCCGTCTGAAGCTTCCGGGCAATGCATTCTTTTTTGGAACCGTCTTTATGGGATAATATCTCTGACACATATGGCAGTAATCCGGCATTTCCCCATTCTGCCTTCAATGCTTCTGGATTGGTTGAAGATACCACAATGATATCTGCCTCATCAGCCATCTCCTTTATGGTCTCTCCTGCATTTGGAAACGGCAGTGATACAGGCATTTTTCCAATTGCCTCATTAACCGCCAGAGACCATTTAAGGGCTCTCTTAAGCGCCGGATGTGTTTCTTTCTCCAGCGTTGCATTTGACAGTGTCGTTTCCCGTTTTGTCCACTCTGCTATAGGCTCCCAATCATCAATCCCCATTTTCTGCAGAGTCAATGCCAGACCTTTAAAGCGGTTGACCGCACGAGTAGATGAGTATAAATTTACCTCATTCCACGCTTCCAGTGCTTCTTTCTCCCTCTCGCCAAAGGACCATACAGAAAACATCTGCGGGCCAAAACAATTGCGATGTTTTGCCTCCATAGAATCAAAAGCACACCCATCTGAATCAATGCAGACTAACAATTTATGATTCATTTAATTTCCCCTTATATATAATATGTCCTCTCGGATTCTCTCTTGCACCTGCCTTTGTGGCCGATTTTCTGACCTGACACTTATCCTTTCACTTTTTTGACCGTCTCTGGATAAATGGCACTGACAATGAAATACAGATCAATACTGCAAATACAATGGTTATGCTGGATGAAAAGAATGTACCATAATTACCATTTGACATCAGCAGTGCCCTCTTGAAATGGCTTTCTGCCATAGTTCCAAGGATCAGACCAAGGATTGCAGGAGATGCAGATACATCTAATTTGTTTAAAAAATATCCTATAATTCCGAATATAAGCATCAGCCATACATCAAATATGCTGTTAGCCATGGCATAGGAACCTACCACACATAAGGTCATAATAACAGGAATAAGCACATTTTTAGGTACAGATAATACTTTGATAAATAACCGGACACAGGAAAGGCCCAGGATTGCCATACAGCAGTTGGCAATAAAGGCACCTGCAAAAATCGTATATACTAAGACTGCATTTTCTTTGAAAAGCATAGGTCCGGGCTGAAGTCCCTGGACAGTCAGTGCGCCGATCATAATAGCAGCAACGGAATCTCCCGGAACGCCCAGTGTCAGCATAGGAATCAGGGCACCACCGGTTACACCATTGTTTCCGGACTCAGGAGCAATAATGCCCTCTGGTATTCCTGTACCAAATTTTTCAGGATGCTTTGACATATTTTTAGCCTGTGCATAAGATACAAATGCCGCGATCTCCGTACCGGCTCCAGGTATGATTCCGATAATCGTACCAACCAGACCAAAAATAGGAGCTAATTTTCCGATTAGCTTAAAATCTGATTTTGTAGGAATTACATTCTTTACATCTGAATCCACAGTCGTTTTATTCATGATCTCTTCCACACCCTGAAACGCCTGTGACATTGCAAATAAACCGATCATAACTGGTATCGGGCTGATACCGCCATATAAATTTACAAATCCAAAGGTAAAACGTGGAAAACCAGTAAGATTTTCAATACCCACACATGACATCAGAAATCCTAATGCTCCGCAGATAATTCCTTTTGACAGCATATTTCCTGATACACTTGCAATAACAGTCAATCCAAAAATTGCCAGCATAAAGAATTCCGGAGAGCTGAATTTCAGTGCCAGTTTTGCCAGCTGTGGCGCTACTAACATAAGGACAATACAGCTTACAATACCGCCCACAAAAGAGGACATGGTAGATAATCCCAAGGCACGCCCTGCCTCTCCTCTTTTTGAAAATTCATATCCATCCAACACAGTAGCTGCAGCCGCAGGTGTTCCCGGCGTACGAAGAAGGATCGCTGAAATGGAGCCTCCATACACTGCACCAAAATATACACCAAGCAGCAGCATAATACCTACATCCGCCTGCATACCAAAGGTCAATGGAAGTACTAATGCCACACCCATTGTGGATGTAAGTCCGGGAAGACATCCAATAAAGATACCGGCTCCTACTCCTAAAACAATAAACAGCAGCAGCTGTGGCTGCAGGATCGCTGATAATACTCCTGATACCATGGTCCTTCCCTCCTTTTAAAACAAAATTCCAAATCCAAGTGAAACATTTAACACAAGTCTGAATACTACATAAATAAGCGCTACTACTAACAGTGAGATTCCACAGCAGATGCGGAACCGATAAGGACTCAGCCACCTGATCTGGATCAGCAGTAATAGGAAGGTAGTAACACAAAAGCCTACGACCGGCATAATAATCAGATATGCCAGCATGATTCCCATAGCCTTGTATGCTCTTTTGTTATCTGGAGAGGACAGCACCAATGGCCTGTCCTCATCCGGTTTCATCCTTAAACTGCTGATAATCAGACTAATACTGGCTAACAGCATAACTACAGCAACCAGAATAGGGAAAAAACCAGGTCCCGGAATCCCATTCTGTCCTTCTGGATACATACAGCTCCGTGCAATAACCGCAACACTTAACAGTGTAAATATTCCTGCAAAAATTAAGTTTCCTTTTTTCATCCGTCTTTTCCCTGCCTCATTATTTCATTTATTTTGTCAGATCTAGTTGGCCAGATTCATCTTCTCGATCAGCTCTTTGTACATGGTATTCTCAGCAGCGATCTGTTTTCCAAATTCCTCTGAATTCTTGATAACGATAGGATACATTGCATTATTCATAAATTCAGTAAATTTCTCACTCTTAGCAGCTTCCATAAATGCATCTTCCAGATACTTTACAACTTCATCCGGAGTATCTTTTGGAACACCAAGACCTCTCCATGCACCTATAGATACATCATATCCCAGTTCTTTTGCTGTTGGAATATCAGGAGCTTCTTCCATACGTGTATCATTTAAAGCAGCCAGTACTCTGAAATCACCAGACTGTACATGTGGATATACCTCTGCATAGCTACAGGAGATAAAATCAATATGTCCGCCTAAAAGAGAGGTGATCATCGGTGCTCCGCCTTCGAATGGAACATGTACAAACTTTGTATCTGCTGCCTGCTCAAGAGCTACATTGGCCAGATGCCAGATTGCGCCAACACCGGAGTTTCCTGCCTGAAGGTCTTTTTCTTTCGATGCCTTTAAAAGATCATCCAGTGTCTGATAAGGAGAGTCTGCACGGACTGTAATAACACTACAAGAGTAATTCGGGCTCATAATAGGTGTCCACTTGTCATAATATACGTCTCCGCCAGTTCCTGCATTTGGAAGTGTAACCAGTTCTACCGCTATGTTAGTAACTGTATATCCGTCAGCTTTTGCATTCTGTCCATAAGACATTCCTACGGTTCCGCCGCTTCCTGTTCTGTTTTCAACTGCAATTCCCTTTGGGAACTTATCCTTTGCACAGTCAACCAGTGCACGGACGATGGTATCATTTCCACCGCCTGCAGCAAATGGACACACTACTGTTACCGGTTTGTTTGGATAGTTCGATGCACTGTTTCCCGCACATCCTGCAGTTGCCAGGATCGCAGCAGTTACCATGATAGCAGCTAAAATTTTCTTTCTCATAATGTTTCCCTCCATGTTATGTAGTTTATTTTTCATGTGTGGTCACACATAAATTTACATGAGTCTCAGTACACTTTCTTCTCTTTTTCTGCGTATATCTTCATCAAAATAATGAAAATCCGCTATGCTGATACAAAACAATGATTTTTCAATATTAGATACGTCAATATGATTTTTAATTAAATACTGCCAGATCCCGGTTCCTGTAATATCGCCCTGAAATAAAGCTCCTACAACACAATCATCCTGCAGTACCAGTTTTTTATACTGTGTACGGGATGTCTGTGTAAATACCGTATAATTATCACCGTCCGCTCCTACATTTCCTACAGAAAGCATAGGCAGTCCAAAAAAGTTACAGGTATTTTTCACACAGAAACGGTCTGTATAAGCCTCATTTCCACCTGCCATATTAATGGCAGCCAGCCTTCCCTGTTCTACTGCATTGGGCCATATTCCAGAAAGTCCGGTTACATCTCCTGCCGCATATATATCCTGACAGGAAGTTCTCATAAATTCATCTACCTGGATCCCACGGTTTATAAAAATATCCGTTCCATTTAGAAACGCTGTATTAGGCCGCACACCGGCAGCTACAACCAGCACATCACAGGAAAGGACTGTCCCGTCTGACAACACAACCTCCCGGATATTTTCATTTTCATCCATGTGGGAATCACTGGCTCCTACTCCTAAAAAGAACCTGACTCCCTGTTTTTCAAAAAGGTTCTGATATCTTTTGGCTGAAAATTCATCTGTCTGAAGAGGCATGATCCTGGAAGCCATTTCTACTACCGATACCTCTACTCCCGAGCGGGACAATGCATAGGCTACATCCAGTCCGATCAGGCCGGAACCCACTATAATAACTCTTGTTCCCGATCTGCACTTCTCTTTCAGCAGTTTTGCGTCTTTCAGGTCGCGAAATCCAAAAACATTTCCTGCATTCCTGAAATTTGGTATAGGAGGGATAGAATAAACCGAACCAGCTGCGATCAAAAGCTTATCATAATCCATACCCCCGGATTCCGTTATAATGTTTTTCTCACTGGTATTTATTTTTTTAACCTGCTCCCCGCCCAGAAAACGGATCCCATTCTGATCAAAAAAATCTTCCGGAACAAAGGAAAGCTGTTTTTCTTCCCGCTCACCTGCCAGGTATCCATGAAGCATACACCTGGAATATGGAAAACGGTCTTTTGCGATCACAGTAATTTCCTCCCAGGGTTTTCTTGTGGCAAGTTCTTTTGCTGCTGCTATCCCCGCAGGACCCGCTCCTATAATCACTGACTTCATACTTACTCCTTTTCCAGGTAAATCGCATATTTTTCACATGCATTTACACACAACGGACCTTCGTTTTCATTTTCACAAAAATCACATCTGGCTACATAGCCTTCCTGGGTTGGAAAGGGTATTCCATAAGGACAGTTCATAACACACATATAACATTTCCCACATACATCTTTGTCATATTGCAGATGTCCCGTCACCTTACTGCGGGTAATGGCACCGCTCATACACCCCTGCATACAGGAAGGTCTTGGACATTGACGGCATATCAGAGGAACAAATCTTCCTTTTATATTCTGCTGAATAAAAATCCTAGACTTTTCATCTCCAAAATGCTTTTTGCAGGCCTCTGTACACTTCATACAGCCATCGCACAGCGTAGAATCAATTATAATCCGCTTCACTTTCAAACCTCCCCAGCATTTCCTGTAGACAGCTGATGCCTCCATACGCCATGTTGCAGATCCCCCGATAATATTCGGTACGGCTATACAGCATTACATCTTCTCTCCACTGTGAGATCCAGTCTGACATTTCTTCCTCTATAAAAGAATGCATGTCCTGAATATACTGTCTCTGCTTCTCTTTATCGCCTCTTTTATATGCCTTCTGGCATTCTTCCATTAACGCGATCAGGAAAAACAATTCATAAATAATAGAATCTTCAGGCATTTCTCTTCCTGTTCGAAGTCCCAGACCAAATTTTTTATACCAGGCAGAAACATCAGCTGTTGTTTTCTGGCATAATAACTTATCTTCCCGGTAACAGGATGCCCAGAAAGGCGCTAAGGGTGCAGGTACTCCTATAAACAGCTGCAGATAGTCCTGTTTTTTCCGTTCCAGTATCTCCGGGTCACAGGCGAAATCCTCCAGCCACATTTTTACCTGACAGACTCCCTGTTTTACATATCGATTTTCTCCCGCAAAAGGACTTCCGTTAAAAATCCCCTTTTCCAGCCACCTGTTGTAAACAGAGGCATCTACATTCTCTTCAAAAGCTGCAGCAAGCACTGAAAAAAAGGCCCATATCTTTTTTAAATCATCCATAACCTGCCCCCTTTTAAAGTTCTTCCTGCATATTTATTACCTTCATGGTTTCCCTGTCTGTCCTTGGATCAGATCTCCTGTTTAAATGCATGATAACGGAGGGTTGTGTAACTGAACCAATAGGAAATTCTACGCAGCGTTCTTTATCCGAAGGAATAAAGCTGTCCAGATCCACAATTTTCAGACACCGCATGGGACAGGCTGCTACACAGGCCGGATCCTTATGCTCTTTCAGATTCATCCTGCACATATCACATTTTTCAGAAACTCCCATTCCTCTGTTAAACTGAATGGCTCCATGAGGACATTTTCCAGCACATAATCTGCATCCAACACATTTATTATGATCGATCCAGACGATCCCGTTTTCATCCTTCTGTATGGCTCTCTGTGGACATACACGGATGCAGGCAGGTTCTTTACAATGATTACAGGCTGCTGAAATGGAATAACTATGTACGCCAACAGGAATCGGAGTTCCATTGTCATCTGTTTCCCAGTGGCCGGATGAAACATTGTAAACTCTCCGGTAAGAAACCCCGGCCGGAAGATCATGCACATCTTTGCACGCCATTACACAGGTTTTACAGCCAATACACCTGTCAGCGTCAAAATAAAATCCATATCTCATTTTTATCCCTCCGCTGCATAGACAGGTTTCCAGGTATAATCAGGCGTCAATGATTTTCCCGTCCATTTTTCTATTTTTACATTTACTGTATTCCAGGCAGACTGCCCTTCTCCGCATAAATGGGTTCCTGTTAATACATTGGTATTGCCACCAATATCGGTTCCTGTAGCATCAAAACGGGTCCAGGCTCCCTGTCCGATCAGGATAACTCCAGGCATTACCAGTGGAGTGAGGCTGATCCTGCGGCAGATCCTTCCATGTCTGCTTGAAACAAGAACTGTGTCTCCATGGTGAAATCCCATTTTTTTGCCTTCCTGCTCATTCATCAGTGCTTCACCTGGAAACAGCTCCCGCAGCGCTTTTACATTATCAAATCCCTGATGTGCCCGGCGTAAATGGTGGATACTGATCATCTGGAATGGATATTCCCCTTTGACCTCATGTTCAAAATCAATAAAGGTATCTTCATATCCCTCATGAGGTGGAACATATTTCGCAATGGGATCAATCGGTGTTAAACCAAATTCATCATATCGCTTTACCAGTTCATCACAGTATATTTCAAATTTTCCGCTTTTGGTCGATAAAGGATATTTTTCTGGATCTTTTCTGTAGTTTTCATACTGTACATAACCATAAGGATCTCCTGGATATCTTTTTACCTGATATACTCCGGTTTTCTTAAATTCTGACCATGGGATCCTTCCCTGCTGTGGTTTGGCTTTTACACCAAATTCCTTAATATCTTCCTCAGTAAATGTTAAAAGAGTCTCGTATCCTTTTCCATCTTCCCGTATTACTTTCGCGCCAGATAATTCATTAAAAGCGATCTGTTCATCTGACAACGGACGGGCCAGTTTAGGATCCAGTCCCCAGCGTTTACAAAGCTCTGCCTGTATCCAGCTGTCATGCTTACATTCAAACAATGGCTCTGTAACCCTTGAAGAATAGATCATCAGCTCCCGGTTGGTCTGGATCAGCACACCGCCAAACCGTTCCCAGAAGGAAGATGCAGGAAGGACAATATCTGAATATTGACAATCCGGCGTCATCTGCAGATCACTTGAAACTACAAACTCTACTTTCCGGAATGCTTTTACCGCCATGTTAAAATCCGGATTCTGGTTCATTCTCGCGCCGCAGCCTACTTTCCAGATCATCTGAATGTTAATTGGCCTCTTTCCGTCTTTAAAATGGGTATGTTCTCCTGTAACAACGGCTTTCCATACTTCTGACATTGCAATCCCATAAAACTTTTCCGGATCATATTTTCCAGCTCCCAGCGCGCCTCCGCCTCTTGGCTGTTCACAAACCGGATTTTCAGGCATATGCAGGCCCCGGTCCCCCGGATAAACTAAAGGCGGTCCGCCAAATACCAGATTTCCTGCTGATGTTCCCACAGATACTTCTGCACCGGAAATTCCTACATTTCCAGTCATCCAGCCTACTGTATAATAGGCCTGTGCAAAACGGGCTCCTTCATAGGTTCTGGCCGGTGCAAAACTGGATTTCATGCTCATTGGCTTTGTTGTTGCCATATCCATTGCCAGCTGCTCTATCACGGAAACTGGCGTACCACATATTTTAGATGCCCATTTTGGATCTTTTGGAATGCCATCATATGTGCCTAATACATAATCTTTAAAATTGTCCTTTTTATCGGCATATTCCGGCATATGGTCTGCGTCAAAACCAATGCAATATGTATCCAAAAATTCCTGGTCATAAACATTTTGCCGGATCATATGATATGCAAGCCCCAGAAGAAGTGCCGTATCTGTTCCTGGCCGTATAGGCACCCACTGGTCTGCCAGACTCTGGGCCGTAGGAGAATACCAGGTATCTACTACTATGATCTTTGCTCCGGCTTTTTTTGCTGTCTCATAGTGCCATGAAACATTTCCCTGGGCACTCCAGGCAGAATTTACTGCCCATAATACAATCAATTTTGCATTTCTGATCTCAAAACGGTCACTGGTATCCAACCTTCCTCCGGTCCAGTCACCTTTCATCATGGTTGCTGCCACAGGCATTGCACCCTGAGATGCCTGTCCCCAGGTTGTAGTGCATCCGCCGTATGCATTCAGCGCTTCTCCATAATACAGTCCGGGAATTACACCTCTCTGTTCAAACCCGGTTGCCAGTATCGCTCTGTTTCCATATTTTTCTTTGATTCTGGTAGTCTCAGAAGCGATGATATCCAGAGCCTCTTCCCATGAGATCCGCTCCCATTCATCCTTTCCCCGAAGTTCTCTCTCTCCGCCTCCAGGCTTCCAGTGCTTGCGTTTCAGTGGATATTTTAAACGATCTGCTCCAAATATCATCTGACGCAGGGCCCTTCCTCTGGCACAGCCTCTCTGCTGGGGATAATCTCTTGTATCTTCATGGAGATCATCTGTTTTCTGATAAATAACTTTTCCTTCTTCTACATAAGAACGGTTTACACATCTGCCTCCACAGTTAAAAAAGCATGCATGTGTTACCCATTTTCCGTCCCCTTTTGCATCTGTTCCCTGTACCAGATAATCCGAATAAGAGATCATTTCTGCCTCTTCTTCCCAAAGAGAAAGCAGCCTGTTTTTATCCTCTGTTTTGTCTGTTATATTGTTTTTATCGTACAAGCTACATTCCCCCCTTCTGTATTGCTTATCGACTATTGATGTTATATGTAGTATAATATAAAGGTGAATTGTTTGTACAATAGTTATTTTATGGACACTATATAGTTCTGAACTATATGTACTTACTCTCGAAAGGAATGATCCACCATGACAAACAACCAGCTTAAATATGTTATAACAATTGCAGAATACGGCAGTTTTTCAAAGGCTGCAAAAGCCTTATACATTGCACAGCCATCTCTTTCCAATCAGATCAAAGTTCTGGAAGAGGAACTTGGCACTCCCTTATTTATCCGCATGCATCATAATCTGCGATTAACAGAAGCCGGACATGATTTTGTATTATATGCCAAACGTATTTTAAATGAACTTGACAATCTGCAAAACCTCATGCAATCCTATTCTTCCTATTCCAGAGGCCACCTGATCATTGGCGCTCTTGCAGATGCAAGTTACAAGGGTCTTCCTGAAAGCACTGTCACATTTCAGAAGCTGTATCCACGGATCAATGTGAAATTTATTATGGATACCAGCACCCGCCTGCTGGAATTACTGATGACACAGGAAATCGATATTGCTATTTTATCTGCCTTTGAGACAACCTTAAAAGAAAATGACCTTCAATACGCAGAATTATATGAAGAGGATTTCGTGGTAGTGATTCCAAAAGGACATCCTTTGTCCGATCACTCATCCCTTCAGATCAAAGACCTGAAAAAGGAAAAGATCATTCTGCCCCAGAATGGTTCTCATGCCCGGCTCCTTATTGAAAACAAATTCTTATCACAGGAAGAAACTTTAACTCCCTGCGGACAATGCAGCAGCACAGAGGGATGCATCCAGTTAGTCAGCAGTGGCTTTGGCATCACCATTACTACCGCCTCTGCAGCTAAAAAGCTGAAAAATGATAATTTCCGTATCATTCCACTGCTTCCACCTGTACGTCTTAAAACTTATGCGGTGCTGTTAAAAACTTCCTATCCCGGCTCGATTGCCGATGAGTTTTTCAATTACCTTCAGACTCAGTTCCGCCGCTAAATCTCACATTTACACTTACAGAACCTGTCACCGGCAGCTTCTTCCAGATGCATTACACAAAAAAAGTTTGGAGCATAAAACTCCAAACTTTTTTAATAGTATAGTTAATTCCTATATACTCTGTAATATAAAACATACAAAGGGCAGCGTAACCAGTGAACCAATGGTAGTAATAAAGATCCCGCCCATAGCATATTCGCTGTCAGAAGGTGTTACCATCATTGCAATGGATGCCATAACCGGCATTCCTGCGATCAGCGAAATTGTCATGCGCATATCTGCTGCCATTCCAAAGAATCCCATTATCATATACATAACTACAGGCACAAGGAGCATTTTCGCAAATATGATTCCGTAAAGTTCTCCCCGACGCAGGCCATTTTTCATGGGAACACATGCAAAAATGCCGCCCAGATAGATCATAGCAAGGGGAGTTGCTGTGGAACCGATCTTTTGAAGTGCTGTATTAAGCAATACCGGCAGTTTAAGCCCTGTAAGGATCATAAAAAGTGCTGCTACAATGCCCACCGATGCCGGATTGACCAGTTTTTTCGGTTCAAACTTTCCTTCTCCTTCAGGGGCTGTTAATTTAACCCCCAAAGTCCACAAAAACAGCTGGTCAACAATGGAAAATACGGATACATACAGAATCCCGTTTTCCGGATAAATGCTTGTAATGATCGGTATTCCCATAAAACCGATATTTCCAAACATACTCATGGTCTGATAGATCTGAGCCTGCTTTCCTTTTACATGAAACAGTCTGGCAACTCCCATGCTTATAAAAAACATGGCCACATAAAACAAAAATGCTGACATCAGAACAGAACCGGAATGCAGCAGGATGTTTCTCTCTACTCCATTGATAATATTGGTAAAGATCAGCATGGGAAGTCCCATCCTTAAAACAAACTTTGATATAGGCTGTAAGCTTTCCCTGTTAAACAGACCGCTTTTTACCAGCATTACACCTGCCAGAATATAGATCACAAACAGTTCCATCTGCTCTAGCAGGATCCAGAATGTATTCATATTTCCTTTTCCCTCTTTTCCCAAACGTATCTTTTGCTTTTGCAAGTATAACACGCTTTTTCCGGTTCTGTCTGCAACTATTTACATTCTCTGACACATTAATTTGGATCATTCTTCCATAATTCCATAGCCAAACTGATACCATTTGTGATGTTCCGGGATAAAGAATGCCACATCTGGACAGTTTTCTTTTATATTCTGGCGTATCACATCCAGGACACCTTCTGCATTGACCTTATCTGCCGGAAGTTTCATATCAGCCAAAAGCTCCGGTTTTGCCGCAAATAACTTTTCCCAGATATCATAGTGATGAGGAATAACTACCTTTGGATTAATCGCCTGCACCAGTCTTGCAAACATCTGGTGATCCTGCTTTGGACTGACATGCATAAAGGAGATCTCATTTCCACTGTATTTTTCCATGCGGTGGATCTGCTCCTCTGTGGTCATTCCGCCCCAGACAACAGCTCTGTATCCATTGGCATCGGTAATGCGGAAGTTATACATTTCCAGGGAACCATACCACATAGTCTCTCTTCTGCTTCCGTCCTTCTGGATACAGTACCCCCGATCCCAGTAATTTCCGCCTTTTGACTCTGTATGTCTGGCAGAGATCACTTCAATCTTTACATCATCAAATTCATATTCTTCCCCGCCACGGATACGGAACAGGCGCTCTACATTCAGATCATATTCCTTACATAATGCTTCCGCAGACAGATCGCCTACAAAGATTGCAGCCTGCGGAAAACGCTTCTGGATCCGTCCGATGCTGTCTGAATGGTCGTCATGTGTATGGGTGAGAAGAACGTAATCTGCCCGTTCAATTTCATTGATGCTGATAGGATAGATCTGCGCTTCATCTAACCACGGATCTACTAAAAGATGCTTACCGCTGGATAACTCCATTTCAAAACCTGCATTATTCAGCCATCTGAATTTTATACCTTTTCCTGTGATGTTCATGTTTCTGGTCCTCCTGTCATTTTTTGCTGACTTGTTTTTTTAGTTCTGTTACAAAACATTATAAAACTTTTACGCTTTAAGTGCAACGTTAAACTAAGCCATCCAGCAAAGAAATGCCCCCTTTACAAATCTGCTTTTAAAGCATTATCACATTATAATACAATGTCATTAATACACAGAACGCAATGGATATAGGCAGTGTCTTTTTTACAATATCCCCTAATGTTACATGGAAATAATCTGCTGCCACCACCAGGCACACATGGGTAGGTGAGATCTGGCTGGCTGCATGGGCCATGCACATAAGGTATGCCATTAAAGGCGCGCCTCCTGGAATAGCCGCAAAAGCCAGCGGTGTTCCCATGGCGATAGCACCGGTAGAACCGCTGATCACCGTTGCAGTAAAGAATAAAAGACCGAAGATCAGGTAGGTAGGCAGAGGCAGTTTTGCCATGGCATCTGGCAGAAGCAATAATACGCCTGTATAGGCAATTAGTTCTTTCAGACACAATACCAGAAAGGTATTTCCCAGCATCTTCTTTTCAAAAGCAGAGATAATAAATTTCTTTATTTCATCCAGTGTTACCCGATAAATGATAATACAAAGTGCAATGGATACAAGGACAGAGGTTACTACCTGTAAATGGAACACTAATATCAATATAAGGATAAGGATCAGTGACCACAAATGCTGAAAAAGGTGGATCATATCTGCCAGCCGGTTGGTACTTGCCGGTGTGCCGGTATCATTGGGAATGCGGTGCAGATAAACAGCATATCCCAGTCCTGCCAGCGCAATGACCGGTACAATCATATATACAATAAATTCTGATATTTCCACTCCGGAAAGGTTTGACATAAGAAGTACTGCTGTATAGGTAGGCAGCACACTTTCCGGTATATGTCTGAACCAGCTAGCTGTAAAAGCCTGCTCCTTGGGATCTAAATATCCGTCTGTGGCTTCTTTTACTATATCTGCACAAAGGATCATAGAAGCAGCTGAAGGCAGCAGACCAATGAAAAAAGCAGCTCCAGCTGTGTTAATACGGCGATTATGAAAAATACCGTTCAGATCCTGCTGGGCCAGACGGATCTGACTGCGTGACTCCAGGATCTTCTGCAAAAATGTAATGAGATACAGGGATAATAAAACAGATAAAGATGACCAGTTTGTAATAACACTGACTATCTTAGCTCCAATTATTGTTACCGGAATATGAAACAGCACTGCTGTTACGACCATTCCTCCTGCAATTGCCTGATACAGCGGCCTGCCTATGGCTAATAGAACTATGATGACCGCAAATACCACACCTAAAAAAGCAATTTCCATGATGTGTGTTCCTCCTGTATATACTGACTATGCTTTTATATTTTCTATACTTGAGTTTACATAGTTTTCTCGTACATTACAAGTTATTATCTATTTTATTTGTCACTATTAAATTTCATAGTTGTAGTCTACACAAAAGGGCTGCCGCAGCAGCCCCCTGAAAATATTCTTTTATTCAATCGTAACTACCTGACTGCGTTTAAATGCTTCTGGTGCGATTTCATTTCCAATTCCTGGAAGTTCTGGAACTGTAAAAGATCCATTTACCGGCTCGTAATGATGCAGCGCAAGGGATGTCATCTGCGGCATCTCTGTATTTACGTTATATTCATGGATCACGAAATTCGGAAGCGCTGCTTCCATATGTAAAGACGCAGCTGTAACAATAGGTGTTCCGCATACATGAATCTGGACACCTGCTTCATATACATAAGACATATCACAGATCTTTTTCACCTCTGTAATACCGCCACTGTTTCCAAGGTCCGGCTGAATCACCTGAATAGCCTGTTTATCCAACATTTTCTTAAACTGCCATCTGCTGTAAATTCGCTCACCACTGGCTACCGGAATTCCAGTCTGCTGATGTACATAGGCAAGTGTATCCTCATGAGGGACTACCGGCTCTTCATAATAGAGAATGCCATATTTCTTTGCCATATTTCCAAACTGGACTGCTGACTGGGCATCTGTATAACAATGATTTTCCAAAATAATATCTACCTTAGAACCTACTGCTTCTCTTACAGCTGCAATCCTCGCTTCTGCCAGAGCCAAATATTCCGGATCCAGATATGCCGTCTGCTCTGTTCTTGGATATCTTCCTTCGTCTTCCCTGAAGGTCAGGAAATTGTATTTTACTGCCTTAAATCCCTTTTCTGCTGCAATTTCTGCCTGGCGTGCGTAATCTGCTGGCGTTCTTGCTATTTTTCTTCCAACACCCCAGCCATTTTGCAGCTGGCTTGCATATGCTTTTAAATGATCTCTGTGTTTTCCACCTAAAAGTCTGTATAATGGCTGTCCATACACCTTTCCTTTAATATCCCACAATGCAATATCAAAAGCGCTGATACCACCAAATACAATAGGTCCTCCATTGTAACTCCAGAAACAGCCCTCATACAGTTTCTGCCAGATCACTTCATGATCCAGCGGATTCATTCCAATCAGGCGGTTTGCCATATCTTTTAACATAGCAAAGGCTGCCTGTGAAGCACCGCCATAAGACAATGCTACTTCTCCATCTCCATAGATTCCTTCATCCGTATATATGCGGCATAAAGATGGCCTCCAGCCTCCTTCCACCGGATCACAATATAAAAGATCGATCTTTGTAATTTTCATTTCCAGTCTCCTTCATCTATGTATTTTGGTTACAATAAACAGCTTATTAAGTTTGCTAACAGTAAACATCCGGCAGAGCAAAGTACAGTTGAAATAAAAATATATTTATAACATTGTCCGGCTGTATATCCACATGTGTCCATGATCGTAATCTGCATTCCATTATGAGGCAGGCAGCTGAACCCAGCTGTAGCTACTGCCCCAAGGCGGTGGATCAACTCTGGCCCAAGTCCTGCTGCCAGATATTGTCCGGAAAGCAGATTCATTGCCACGTCCATTCCTCCCCCACCATTTCCGGTCATTGCACCGGCAAAGGAGGCAGCTATGCTAAAGGAAAGGTTAGGCGGTACTGGAAGAGCCGCTATTGCTTCTAATACGGTCTCAGCTCCCTTACACGCAAGGACTGCACCACCAAAACCTACAGATACAGCGGTTGTAATAACAGCCGGACCTACTAATTTCGCGCTTTCATTAATAATCCGAAGCTTATCCGGAATATTTTTCCAGCCGATCAAAAGAGCCACTCCAGTTCCTGACAGCACTGCATAAGAAAGATCTAACTGTGCAATATTGACCAGTAAAATGATCATTACAAGAGGCAGAACAGATAGTGGTCCCGGGATACCGGCATCTGTTTCAAACCTTGCGATCCGTTCTTCAATAGATGGATTTATTTCAAAATGCTCTCCTCTTTGTCTTGCCTTTTTAAACTCCCTGGAAAAATAAATAAATATAAATGCCATAGCTGCCACAGAGCAGATCAGACCGATCCCGGCAGCTGCAGCCGGTGTTGTGCCCAGATACTGTACCGGGATGATATTATTTAACTGCGCTCCTCCTGGAAGCAGTGAAAGGGCAAATGTACAGGAGCTGCTCATAATGCAGGCTGGAATATATTTTCCTGGAAGATCTGCCTTACGAAATGTTGCAAGGAAAATAGGATATACCGTAAATACAATAACAAATACACTGACACCACCATAAGAGAGGATCGCTGTAGCTAGCATTGCCCCAAAAACAGCATTTTTATCTCCAAAAAGTTTTCCGATCATTTTGGAAAATACAGATGCCAGCAGCGTTTCCTCCATTACTTTTCCGAACAAAGCATTTGTAACAAACACCAGAAAATATTTTCCTACAAATCCAGCAAGTGAAACACCGTAATGATTTATAAACAGATCCATATAAGAAAAACCATTGGTCAATGCCAGTACTGCCACACAAATCAGTGTTGCCGGGATCAGACTCAGTCTTTTATAGATCAAAAAGATCAGTAACAGCACTGCGATCAATACACCTACCAGTTCCACCTGTATCAGCTCCTTCCGATTCATATCTTTTGCCCTATTATAAAAAGGTCTTTTATTTTTTACAATTTACTATGCTTTTTATGAGCTGCTAAGAAACTTATAAGTTCAAGCAGAAACTATTTCAATGCGGCTTCCAGCTGACAGAGAGCTTTTTCAAGGATCCGTCTGGGGCATGCCAGGTTAAAGCGCAAATACCCTTCTCCCCCCGGTCCAAACCAGGATCCCTTATCTACGCCAATATGGGCTTTCTGATCAATAAATGACTCGATTTCTTCTGTACTCATTCCTGTTCCCCTGAAATCCACCCATACCATATAAGTTGCCTCTGATTTCTTCATGTGGAGCATAGGCATTTTTTCCCGAACATACTGAACCATGTAGTCCATATTATCATTTACATAGCTGCAAAGTGCTTCCACATAATTGCCGCTGTCATTATAAGCAGCTTCCAGCGCGGCAGAACCGAACCAGTTCATATTGAAAATACGATTGGCATTTAATCCTTTTACATATTTTTCACGCAATCCATCATTTGGAATAACTGCATAAGCAGTCTGAAGACCAGCCAGATTAAAGGTTTTGCTTGGAGCATAATGAACAATGGTATTATTTCTTATTTTTTCTGAAAGAGTACCAACAGCTGTATGTTTAACTCCTTTCATCATAAGATCTGCATGGATCTCATCAGAGATCAGTAAAACATCATTTTCTGCACAGAGATCTCCCAGTTTTGTTAATTCTTCCACTGTCCATGCACGCCCTACAGGATTATGAGGATTAGACAAGATCAAAAGCTTATTAGCAGGATCTTTTACTTTTCTTTCCAGATCTTCAAAATCTATGAACCAGTCACCCTCTTTTTCGATCAGAGGATTGTATACAATAGTACGTCCATTATTAACAACTCCATCCATAAATGGATAATAAACCGGAGTCTGTACAATAATTCCCTCTCCAGGCTTCGTAAAATTCTGGATCGTAATGGTATATCCCGGGATCACTCCTGGAGTAAAGATTATCCATTCTTTTTTTATCTTCCAATGATACTGCCGGTCTACCCAATTAATGATCGCTTCATAAAAACTGTCTGGTTTTGTTGTGTAACCATAACACCCAAGGCTTGCCCGTTCTGTTACCGCATCGATTACTTCTTTCGGGGATCTGAAATCCATGTCTGCGATCCACATAGGGATCATAGGGATGGATCCATCTACTCCAAATTTAGAATTACAGCCATCCCATTTCATGCTTCTGGTATTTTTACGATCCAGGTCAAAATCAAAATATTCCTTTGTATAATTCATTGTTACATATCTCTCCCTTCTTTAAAGTCCGGTCCATCCCGCATTTGCCACAATATAAAGGGCAATCTGAGACACAACCCAAAGCGGGGCTACGATCCTGATTGAAATCTTAAAATATTTGTTAAATGGAACCCCCGCTAATTAGCAGGCACCTACTGTCATTGCCATAAATGGAGTCAGCGCATTTGTAAAGGTATCTCCGATCTGATAGCACTGTACACCTACCTGAGAGGTCAGTCCTAATGCTTCACACATAGGCCTTACAATTGGAATGATAAGTGCTGCCTTTGCGGAAAGAGACGGGATCAGGAAATTGAAAACTGTAATTACAACAGAAATTCCTACTGCTGCAATACCGTGGCTTAAATTTCTAAGAGGCATACATGCGGTATACACAATGGTATGGATAATATGTCCTTCACTCATTACAGAGCTCATAGCAGTAGCAAGACCGATCAGAAAACAGATAAATGCCATATTGTTGCAGCCTTTTGCAAATGCCTGTCCTGTTTCATTTAAAGTCCATCCATTTAACAGGCCGCAGATAATACTGGAAATAATAACAACTGCCAGCACTACTTCATTTCCATAACCAAAGGTAGTTTTTAAATAAACAATAACAAAATACTGGAAAATAAGGCAGAATACGATCAGCGCATCACGGGGATTTAATTTTACAGCCTTAAATTCCTGTGCAGGCTGCGCATTCAGATCCCGTAACCACTGGTCATCTCCCATAAGAGAACGTGAAGGATCCTTATGAACACGGACTGCATATTTTGTGATAAGGAATGCGTAAAAAGCAAAAATAACTATGGTCATTATGATACGCACACCAAATCCTGAAAACAAAGGAACATTCATCATAGGCTGAACTACGTTCAGGTTCACAGGACTCCATGAATTTCCGATCAGTACCGCACTGATGGTTGTACCCAGTGCCACTAATGGATCTAATTTCAGTTTTGCTGCTACCATAACACCAATCGGTGTAAGGGCCATCAGCCAGTCACCAAATCCGAAACAGCTGATCAGTGCGATCATCAATCCTGTTACAGGAACCAGAACTTTTACTCCCTGATCCTGTAATTTATAGATTGCCCAGTCCATTACACGGTCAAGTGCTTTTGTACTTAAAATAGCACCAATGGCACCACCGTTTACCAATACCATAGCAATTACGCCGCCGGCATTTTTTATGCCGGAAAAAATCATCAGCATAGCTCTCCAGGGATTGACCGGTGTCTGTTCACCCAGAAAATGGAAATTATTTCCATCAAGCGTTCCATCTGGAAGAAGGCCGTATTCACCGGCTGGGATAATATATGTAAGCAGACTCATGATCACAAGAACGCTTAACAAAAATATAAACATATGCGGCATTTTAAATTTCTTTTTTGTTTTTTCCATAATTGGATGTTCCCCCTGTTATCATCTCAATTTCTTTTGTATCTTCTATCTTATCTTTTATACTTACTGAACATCGGCCATATAATTTAATATGGCTGCAATATAAAATTTCGTTGCATCCACAAGTTCTTTTACTTCGATCTGTTCATTTACCTTGTGGTTATAAGTTGGATCTCCCGGTCCATAAATAATAAAGTCCGGACGACTTCCGTCTTTTTTGTACATTACCCGGGAATCTGTTCCAAAGAATGTACCGGATGCTGTTAATTCTTTCTGGAAAATATCACGGTTGGCCTGATAAGCCGCCCTGCAGATACGTGCATTTAGATCCATATCCGTAGCAGCTTTATCTGTAATAACTTCGTACTCAATATCAAACTTTGGATCCTCTCTCTTAAATTCAGCGATCAGCTGATCTGCATAATCCAAAATATCCTTATGATCTGTACCTGGGATCGTACGGATGTCAATGGAACTGGTACAGATCGTAGGTATTGTATTGACAGTAGCGCCAGCCTGGAGAATATCAATGTTAAGGGTAGATGTTTTATACATTGGATGTTTCCTTATTTTAAACTTGTACTCACGGAAACGTGCCAGGAAACGAATCATATTGTCAAGGGCATTGACTCCCTGCCAGGAAACTCCCGGATGGGTCGCAACACCGTGGGTAGTAAATTTAAGCCACAATGCTCCCATCTGTGAAACATACATCTGTTTATCGCTTGCTTCTCCAACAATGACTGCATCAATGTCATCCGCTCCATGCTTTTTCACATAACGCTTGGCACCCACACAGCCGTCTTCTTCTCCCAAAGAGCCAAGGAAAGACAGCTTTCCAGGAAGCTCAATTCCAGACTTTTTCAGATAGCACATGGCCATGACTAAAGCTGCAACGCCGCCCTTCATATCTGCTGTTCCACGGCCATACATAACACCGTCTACGATCTCTGCCTTAACAGGGTCATGCTCCCATTCTACATCTCCTAATGCCACGGTATCCATGTGTCCGCTGAGTACCAGATTCGGATGTTCTTTTGTTCCAAAAGAGGCCATAAGATTGCAACGGTTCTCTTCATAATCATCCATGGAATAAGTGATTCCATATTCTTCCAGTTTTCTGATAATCACCTTTGCCACATCTTTTTCGTTATAATCCGGCGGAAAACTTGGTGTCTGGATCAGCTGTGCTGTAAAGTTAATGATCTCTTTTTCATTTACTAATGCGAGACAGTCATCTACCTGTTTTTTTAATCCCTCACTATTCATAATCATCCTCCTGAAATACATTATTATATATATCTGCGGCGCCTGCAGTTATAGACTTTTATTGACTTATTTCCCCGTCTTGTTTAAAATTATAGCAATAGGAAAAGTCCCCGTCAAAAAAGCAAAATATTCCTGTGGATAATAATTTCAACATTTTCTTTCCGTGACACGATTAATTTCAGGCAATAAAAGCTGTAAAACTGCACATCGTTTGTGTCCGCGATCCTGAATCGTTAAAAAATATTATTTTAGGGAATAAAAAAAGGAAACTATATGTCAGAAATAAGCAAAGAAATTGGACAGAAGATCCGCCGTACACGTAAAATGCGAAAAATGACCCACCAACAGTTGGCTCAGGCTATTGGAAAAAGCCAGTCTGCTATATCAAAATATGAATCCGGTGAAATATCTGTGGATATAGACACTCTGTATGCCATTGCCGGCGCACTGCAGGTACATATTGAAACCCTTCTGTATTTTCCAAATACTGCCACATCCTCTTCCGCTTTAAAAGAATGCCCCGCTTTTTTCAGAAATGTGAAAAACCTGTATGGCTATGTTTACGATGGAAGGATCAACCGGATCGGGCGACGCCTTTTTGAGCTCCATCCGGAAGAAAATGGCCTTACAAAGGTCATGATGTATATGAACTTTAAAGATTATGATCATTACCAGAACTGTGAAAATACTTATAAAGGCTACATGGAACATTTTGATGCAGTTACTAATATCACTCTGCAAAATCGAGATGTGGAAATGGAAACTGCCTATATACAAATACTGGCTCCTACGTTAAACGCAGAAACCAAATGGGCTTTATTTACGGGTCTGTCTACAAGACCGATCATGCCTATTGCACGAAAACTTCTGCTCTCAAAAAACAGATTATGTGAAGACAAAGAATTGGAAAATCAGCTGAAAGTATCCAAAGAAGATATTAAACAACTGAAATTGTACCATATGTATACTGTAACCTGACATTTGAATATACAAAATAAAAAAGACATATTTTCTTCTCTCAAAATCAATTCAGAGAATGAAAATATGTCTTTTCTGCTTTGTATTTTATTTGTACTTTAAGATTATTACTGCGGGCTGACGATTTTACCAGCTACTGCACAGGCCGCTGCAGTCTTCGGAGAAGCCAGATAAATCTGTACCTTTGAGGTTCCCATACGGCCTAAGAAGTTGCGGTTATTGGTTGCAACTACTCTCTCACCGTCTGTTAAAATACCACCTGTTCTTCCACAGCACAGTCCGCAGCCTGGGTGAGTAATGATAGCGCCAGCCTCTGCCAGTGTATCCAGGATACCCATTTCATCTGCCTGTCTGTAGATCTTACGGCTGGCAGGTGTAACGATGAGTTTTACAAAATTGGCTACCTTCCTGCCCTTTAAAACCTCAGCAGCTGCTGCCAGGTCTTCTAAACGGCCGTTGGTGCAGGAACCGATAAATACCTGGTCGATCTCTGTGCCTTCCAGCTCACTGACATTGCGGATCTTGTCTACCTGGGACGGACATGCCATAACCGGCACAAAATCCTCTGCCTTGTATTCCATTACCTTGCAGTAATTGGCGTCTGCATCTCCTACAAGGCTCTTCTGGTAATCATTTAAAGTAATCTCGCAGTATTCTGCTGTCTTTTCATCTGGTGTAAACAGAGCACACTTGGCGCCTGCTTCAATAGCCATATTGGAAATAGTCATACGGCTGGCAACAGTCATATTCTCTACTGCGCTTCCGGAAAATTCCAGTGCCTTGTAGGTAGCACCATCTGCACCCAGATCACCGATAAGACGTAAGATCACGTCCTTTGACATTACATTTTCCGGCAGCTTGCCGTTGATCACAACTTTAATAGTCTCCGGCACTTTGATCCACATGGTTCCGGTTCCTAAGATACTTGCCATTTCTGTATAACCAATACCAGAAGAGAAAGCGCCTACACAGCCGTAGGTAGTGGTATGACTGTCTGTACCAAATGCAATATCACCTGGCTTAACATAACCGGCTTCTGTCATCAGCTGATGGCAGATACCATCGCTTCTGTGTACATGAGTCATGCCATATTTTTCAGCAAAGGCATCACCTGTATGGAAATGTCTGGTATCATCTAACTGGCTTGCAGGTACCAGGTGGTCATAGATCAGAACTACTTTATCCGGGTCCCAAAGCTTCTCAAAGCCCATTTCCTTGAATTTTTCCGCTACAAAAGGGATAAATATATCATGGATCATTACACGGTCCACATTTACAGTCACAATATCACCTGGCTTTACTTCTTTGCCGGTATTATGCTCTATGATCTTTTCAATTACTGTCTTTCCCATTTTTTACACACCTCACTCCTCTATCTTAATCCAGACCATTCAGTTTGCGCATAGCCTTTACCAGGCCGCCTGCGCGGATAATGCTCATCAGGTTCTCAGGAAGAGAGGCGATTGGGTAGGTTTTTCCATTGTAATCAACATGTTCGTTCATTACAACAGATATGGTATCTCCCTCTTTGATGTCGTCATGGAGAGTTGGCTGCTCAATAAGAAGCAGACCATTATTAATAGAATTGCGGAAGAAGATCCTTGCAAAGGACTTTGCGATCACGCACTGGATGCCTAATGCCTTGATGATCTCCGGTGCCTGCTCTCTGGAAGAGCCACAGCCAAAGTTCTTTCCTGCAACAATGATATCTCCCGGTTTGATCTGCGCCGCCAGTTCCGGGCGCAGTGGAGAAAATCCGTACTGTTTCATATCCTCTATGGTTTTTAATGCAAGGTATTCTGTTGGGATAATGATATCGGTATCAATATCATCTCCTAAGACCCATACCTTTCCTGTCATTTTATCCATTTTTCTATATCCTCATATCTTTGATTTTTGATTACCTTACGTCCTCCGCCAACGCAATCTGTCCTGCAATAGCAGCAGCAGTAACTGTAGCTGCAGAGCCTAAGTATACTTTGGAGCTTGGATGTCCGGCACGGCCCTTGAAGTTTCTGGTACCGGTACTGATCAGGACTTCATTTTCACCAATCACGCCCTGACAGCTTCCCCAGCATACGCTGCAGTTGGGGTTCATAACAATAGCGCCTGCTTCCATGAAGATGTCGATCAGGCCTTCTTTTAATGCCT
>JBNMGK010000512.1:0-1238 GCA_050872205.1 Enterocloster sp. | reverse complement strand
GGGTTATGCCTGCCGCATGATGATCGGTGTATTGTTCCCAGGCGAGCCGGAGCGCATGGTATCCATTGAAAATCAGTTCCGTGCAGTAGCACTGCCGGGAGATCATTTTACTCTTCATGTTTGGAAAACAGGGGAAAATGAAGCTTTATTCCGCATGGTGAAGGGCAGCGATGGAAAGTCTATCTTGGATTATGGACGGATGACCTGGAAATAAATGAGAAAATTTGGGTAAATCTGCCGTTGGCAGGTTTTGCGGAGTATAAAGTGTTACAAGGGTAAGAAAAAGGGACTGCCGGTTGAACCGGCGGCCCCTTTAAAATTATCTGTTGTTGATCAAATGGATCAGTCATGCTGACGGATGATTCCTTCGGACAGATATTTCTCAATCTCTTCCTCAGAATATCCGGCTTCTTTCAGGACAGATACGGTATGTTCGCCAAGCATCGGTCCACGTTTAAATTCCGGGGTTCCCATGCGTTCGCTGCGCAGACAGGTGCGTACCAGAGTTGCTTCCTGTCCATTGTCGTATTTCATTTTGTAGACGAAATCATTTGCAATGGCCTGCGGGTCAGTAAGGACATCTTCGTAGCGGGCTAAGATCTCGCAGCAAAGTCCTTCTGCGCTGAACAGGTCATACCATTCTTTGGCAGTCTTGGTAGCGAAGATCTTTTCGAAACGTTCGATCACAGGGCGGCAGATATTTACATCATTAAACTGGGCTCTGGTAGCGTAGCGTGGATCGCCGATCATATCGTCTGCTCCAAGAAGGTGGTAGAAAATAGGTGTATCTCTGTTAAATACTACAACCTGAGGCATGAACCAGCGGCCGTCGCTGCATTTGAAAGGAGCGCCAAATGGGCTGGAATTTTCTCTGCGTTTTGGCATCTTAAAGCCGTACTGGGAACCGGAGACCAGGATGTTTGCCAGCCATGCAGCTGTTCCGTAAAGGCTTAAGGAAACGCGGTCGCCCTTTCCTGTCTGTTTTGCACTTAAAACAGCGGAAACAGTAGCAGCCATCATACCAAGAGCACAGGTGGTATCACCAAATCCCATAGGCATGTAAACAGGATAGGTATCATTATTGTCCCCATATACAGCCTGGCTGTACATAAAGCCGCCTCTTGCCCAGAATGCGGTGTTGTCATAACCAGGTCTTCCGGCTTCGTCACCCTTTGGACCATAGCCGTCTAACTGGCACATAACCAGTTTGGGGAATTTCTCTTTTAAAGTGTCATAAT
>JBNMGK010000510.1:0-1277 GCA_050872205.1 Enterocloster sp. | reverse complement strand
GTCAAAGGCAAATACCCAGTATTCCAATATTATTGAAACACTGGAAGCTGACCTGACCATCGGAAGCGCAGAGGCATATTTTGACCAGGGAAAGGTACTGATCGCCGCTGCCAACCCGGATCTGATGGAATTTTACATTGAGCCACATGATCTGGTTATTTTAGGAAACCGTTATGAGTCCCAGCTTTGTGCCATTGAAATGGGTGCGGACTGCATTATCGTGTGCGAAGGCGCAGGCGTTTCCATGACCATTAAAAAGATCGCCCAGGAAAGAGGCTGCACCATTATCGCAACCACTTATGACACTTATACAGCGGCCCGTCTGATCAACCAGAGCATGCCCATCAGCTACTTTATGACCAGAGAGCACCTGATCACATTTAATAGTGATGACTATATTGACGAGATCCGTGAGGTAATGGCAAGCAAGCGCCACCGTGATTTCCCGATCCTTGATAAAGACGGCCGTTATCTGGGAATGATCTCCCGCAGAAACTTGTTGGGCGCAAAGGGAAAACAGGTTATTTTAGTAGACCACAATGAGAAAAACCAGGCTGTGGCAGGTATTGAAAATGCGGAGATCCTGGAGATCATCGATCACCACCGTCTGGGAACCATTCAGACCATGTCACCTGTATTTTTCCGCAACCAGCCTTTAGGCTGTACAGCTACCATTATTTACCAGATGTATCAGGAAGCAGGCGTGAAAGTTGAACCGAAGATTGCCGGACTTTTATGCAGTGCCATTGTATCGGATACACTGCTGTTCCGTTCCCCGACCTGTACCCCGGTGGATGAAATGGCAGCAAGGGCTTTGGCTGATATTGCAGGCATTGATATTGAAAAATATGCAATGGAAATGTTTAGTGCAGGAAGCAATTTAAAGGATAAGAGCGATGAAGAGATCTTCTATCAGGATTTCAAGCGTTTTACTTCCGGAAGAGTGACCATTGGCGTTGGACAGATCACTTCCTTAAACGGTGGTGAACTGGATAAGTTAAAGGGCCGTATGGAAGCATTTATGGAAAAAGCACTGGAAAACAATGGCATTGATATGATATTCTTTATGTTGACCAATATATTAACAGAGACCACGGATCTAATCTGTGAAGGACAGGGAGCGCTGCAGCTGGCTGGAAAGGCATTCCACAAGGATCTTGAGCTGTTAGAAGAGGAAGGCTTAAAGGAGCCGGTACTGTGTCTGCCAGGCGTTGTTTCTAGAAAGAAGCAGCTGATCCCAGAACTGATGTTAGCGGAGCAGGAATAAGGATCGGGTC
>JBNMGK010000471.1:0-1823 GCA_050872205.1 Enterocloster sp. | reverse complement strand
TACTTCCCCGTCCTGAAGCTCCATCCATTCCAGATAATTCTCCATCACTTCCAGGCGCTCTTTATTGGTAAGAGGCGTATAGATCGATGATGGTATTTCTGCCAGTCGGCCAGTCATGGTGGTATATTCCAGACCTTCTCTTGTAAAAATATGCACTGCCTTTTCTTTTTCCAGCTGACTGCGGCGCTGTCTCCAGTTTTCCAGGACCATTGCCTTTCCCGCATCCTCTAAAAGAAGATGATTTTTCAGCATATCTTCTGAAAGCATCCGCAGCAGACAGGGATCATATTCCATATAATAATTTTTCATTTCCTGAGGACGGAAATTTAAACTGTCCTGCTCTGCAAGATAACGTTTCCTGTTTTCAGCGATCCAGTCCGCCCACTGAGATACATCTGCAAAATAGCGCAGCAGCTGCCGTTTATTTTTCTTCTTTCTCTCAAAAATCTCTTTAAGATAAGAAAGTTTTTCTTCTTTCCATACAATAAGACCGCTTTCCATATTTCTATGAAGTCCAACTGCCCATTTATCTCCAATAAGCCAGTTTGGAAGAAGATCATTTCCCTTTTCTTCGTAATCATAATATGGAACATATTCACCGCCGGAACGGATCAACGGCATGATCTGGTTAATATACTGAAGATTATACAGACTGCCACCCTGTTCCCGGACCTTCTTTAATGAAAAAACGTGTTCGCAGCGTATTGCGCGGCGGCTTAAAAACTGAGCCAGCATCTCTACCACTGCTTCCGGCAGTTCTTCTGTAGACATGCGCAGCGTATGTCCGCTTTGCGGAAGGACTCTCTGAAGAAATGAGATCACTTCTGTCCGGCTGTGAAGTACATGGATATCGTGAAGGGCTTCCCAGCCTTCTTTCTCCACCTGTGTATCTAACTGGGCAATGTCCAGAAAACCGGTTCTGTATTCCAGCACTTTTTTGATCTCCTGCATACAGTTCCACTCTTCATTGCCCATACGCTCTATTTTATAAAGCGAAAATAATGTTTTTGATACGTCTTCTGAACACTGCAGCGCCATGATCAGCTTTCGTACCTTTTCTGTATCCTGAGGCAGGCGCTTTCCCTGCCTCATTTTGGAAATATGATCCAGAGAAAGACCGCTTGCATCTGACAGATACAATAGCGTCTGCCCTGATTTTTTAATCTCTGCTTTTATCGCCTCTGAAAACTCTGACATACTCTCCCTATCCTTTTATACTATCTTTCTCATATCATTCTTACATAGTCTTTACCTTTTATTATGTAAATTTTCCCTGATGATAATGTTTAATTTTAACATTTATGGGGGAGTGTTTCAATTAAGGCATGGAAATTAGACAAGTTAATTTTTATCAGTGGTTATCTGGTGGCGCTCAAATTATCAAAACTATTTAAAATGTAACTATAATAGGAAATTACAGGTAATGACGGACAATAAAATAAGCAACAAAAAAACCGCCTCATCAGCGATTTTCTTATTGCCTGCTAACATTTTTATTTATAGAAACGACCCGGAACGGGATCGAACCGTCGACCTCCGCCGTGACAGGGCGGCGCTCTAACCAGCTGAGCCACCGGGCCATTAAAGGCATTTTACATACCTTCAAAACCACATATTGAATTATTGATTATCATTTCGAATACTTACAACCTTTGTTGTTTTCCCTAAACCTTTTTGGTCAAGCCCTCGACCGATTAGTATCAGTCAGCTCCATGTGTTACCACACTTCCACCTCTGACCTATCTACCTCGTCGTCTTCAAGGGGTCTTACTACTTCCGGATGAGATATCTCATCTTGAGGGGGGCTTCACGCTTAGATGCCT
>JBNMGK010000391.1:0-2486 GCA_050872205.1 Enterocloster sp. | reverse complement strand
GATGTTTCCGGAGTGTCCCTGGTCACATCTTTTAATACAGTACTGATCTTTTTGTTTACTGCATTATCATCTGGGGGCGCTGTGATCATCAGCCAGTATATTGGCAGTAAAAAAGAAAAAAAGGCGTCAAGGTCTTCGGGACAGCTGCTTATGATCTCTACTGTGATCTCTGTGGCCATGGCGGTACTAATTCTTGTATTTCATACACAGCTTTTAAGACTGTTGTTTGGCAAGATCGAGGAGGACGTTATGTCGGCCTGCGAGACATATCTTTGGATCACAACACTGTCCATTCCTTTTCTTGCTGTTTATGACGCAGGCGCAGCGCTGTGCCGCAGTATTGGAAAAACTAATGTTACGATGAATGTTTCCATTGTAGCAAATGTGATCAATGTGCTGGGAAATTGCGTATGTGTATTTGCTTTTCATATGGGAGCAGCAGGCGTGGCATATCCGTCACTGGTTTCCAGGTTTATTTCAGCAGTGGCTGTTACCATGTATTGTTTTGGAAAGCAAAATCCGGTCAGATATCATCTGGAAGATATCTTTGCATGGGATAGAGGAATGCTTAAAAAGATCCTTGGCATTGCTCTGCCAAATGGCGTGGAAAATGGTGTTCATCAGCTGGTAAAGGTGGCACTTTCCAGCATGGTAGCCCTTTTTGGAACTTATCAGATCGCAGCTAATGGAGTATCCCAGAGTATCTGGTCCCTGGCATCGATCATGGGACTTGCCATGGCGCCAGTCTATACGACAGTTATCGGCCAATGTATGGGGGCGGGAGATATTGACTCTGCTAATTTTTATTTTAAAAAGTTAAATAAGATTACATTTATACTTTCAATCCTATGGAATGGTCTGGTTTTTGTGATCACACCGCTGATCGTACGATATTCTGCCATTTCGCAGAAGGCAAAAGATCTGGTTATCTGGTTGGTACTTATTAACAATATTTTTAATGGTCTGGCTTATCCATTTGCCGGTTCACTTGGAAATGGCCTTCGGGCAGCGGGAGATGTAAAGTTTACCATGATCGTTTCTATTACTCTGACTATTGCAGCAAGACTGGTGTTCTCAGCGCTGTTTGGACTGTGGTTTGGTTGGGGTGTGATCGGTGTTGCTATTGGCATGAGCATGGACCTGGTATTCCGTGGGGCCATTTTTATCTGGAGACTGAGGTCACAGAAATGGACGAAATTTCAGCTGATCTAAGTACGAAAATGATTGTGCCCACTGTTAGGAAACTGTATAATGAAGCTTAGAAATTTTAGCAATGGATCAGATCACGAAAGGAAGATCAATGGCATCCAGTAAAAGCTATTTGGATTTTGTGTTGGAGCAGTTGTCTGATTTAGAGGAGATTACCTACCGGGCCATGATGGGAGAGTACATCATTTATTACCGGGGTAAGATCGCAGGGGGAATTTACGATGACCGTCTGCTTGTAAAGCCTGTAAAAGCCGCCATTTCCTATATGTCTCAGACTGTTTATGAATTGCCTTATGAAGGGGCCAAAGAGATGCTGCTGGTAGAAGACGTGGATCAGCAGGAATTCCTCACAGGACTCTTTCGGGCAATGTATGAAGAACTTCCGGCTCCAAAGAAGAGAAAATGATAATTATTTTTTATAAAAGGCGTATGGATCCTGGTGTGGACTCATACGCCTTTTTGTGGTTGTTTATATTAAATTCTTAAGATCCTGGTAAAACTGAGGATAAGAAATATTTACACATTCTGCTCCATTGATCTGTGTAACGCCTTCTGCGCAGAGAGCAGTCACAGCAAAGGTCATGGCAATGCGGTGGTCTAAATGGCTCTCGATCACAGCACCATGAAGCGGTCTGCCGCCGTGGATGATCATGCCGTCTTCTGTTTCTGTTACATCAGCACCCATAGCACTTAAATTTTCCACCATAACAGCAATACGGTTGGACTCCTTTACCTTTAATTCTGCTGCATCCCGGATCACGGTAGTTCCCTCTGCAAAGCAGGCCATGGCGGCGATCATAGGCAGTTCGTCAATAAGAGTTGGGATAATGCTGCCGCCGATCTCTGTTCCATGAAGGGAAGAAGCGCGGACTAAAAGATCAGCAACGGGCTCACCTTCGTCTTCTTTTACATTTAATAAAGTAAGGTCTGCACCCATAGCCCTGCATACATGAAGGATGCCGTCTCTGGTAGGATTGATGCCTACATTTTTGATCAGGATCTCAGAGCCGGGTACCATAAGTCCTGCTGCAATAAAGTAGGCAGCAGAAGAAATGTCTCCTGGTACATTTACCTTTACACTGTGCAGTTCACTGGCCGGTTCAATAGTAGCAGTGGTATCTTTTGTGGTCACATGGGCGCCGAACAGATTTAACATGATTTCAGAGTGATTTCTGGATACATAGGGCTCTGTAACAGAGGTAGGTCCCTCTGCGTAAAGTCCTGCTAATAAAATAGAAGATTTAACCTGGGCAGAGGCTACTTTGGAGGTGTAGTGG
>JBNMGK010000175.1:0-5711 GCA_050872205.1 Enterocloster sp. | reverse complement strand
GTCAAGGTATGTCTTATGAAAATGGTATGGACTTTTTTGGAAAAAAATGGGAAAAACAGGAGAAAAAAGGATGAATTATAAAGTAGTAATGGCTTATGACGGAACCAGATACAACGGCTGGCAGAAGCAGGGGAATACAGATAAGACCATTCAGGGAAAATTAGAACAGATCCTATTTAAAATGACCGGGGAAGAGATCGAGGTCCATGGTTCCGGCCGTACAGATGCAGGAGTTCATGCAAAAGGCCAGGTAGCAAATTTTCACATTGACTGGAAAAAACTAGAAAAAACTGAAAAGAATGACAAAAATGCATCTGACTGGGAGCGCAAAAAGGACGGATATGGAGAAAAGAAAACACCGGCTGAGATCATGGACTATATTAATGAATATCTGCCGGAAGACATCGCTGTTTTATCCTGTGAACCAGCTCCGGAACGTTTCCACAGTCGCCTTTCTGCTGTGAGAAAGACCTACTGCTATCAGCTGGAAATGGGGCCAAAGAAAGACGTTTTCCAGAGAAATTATTATTATGCCCTGGGGACAAGGCTGGATGTAGATGCCATGAAAGAGGCAGCGTCCCTTCTTACAGGAACCCATGATTTTAAAAGCTTTTGTGGTAATAAGAAGATGAAAAAATCAACGGTGCGTACCATTGAAAATATTGAGTTTAAGCAGCAGGGAAGCCGCCTGCACATTTATTTTACAGGAAATGGCTTTCTGCAGCAGATGGTGCGTATCCTTACAGGCACATTGATGGAAGTGGGCCTTGGAAAATGTGCACCTGGGAAAATGACAGATATCTTAAATGCCCAGGACCGGCAGGCAGCAGGGCCAACTGCCCCGGCTCAGGGACTGTTTCTGGTAAATGTGGAATATGAGGATAAATGATGACTGATTTTTTAGTAAAATGGTTTGTGAAAGATCATGATAAAACAGAAGATCCCCAGGTACGCACAAGGTACGGCATTCTGGCAAGTATCGTAGGTATATGCTGTAATCTTTTGCTGTTTGCATCCAAGCTGTTTATCGGTATTCTGGTAAACAGTGTGTCTGTTATGGCAGATGCCTTTAACAACTTATCCGATGCAGCCTCATCCATTATCGGTTTTATCGGTGTACGTATGGCAGGAAAACCGGCGGACAGTGATCATCCCTTCGGGCATGGCCGCATTGAGTATATTTCCGCTTTTATTGTGGCCTTTCTGGTCATTCAGGTGGGATTTTCCCTGTTTAAAACTTCTCTTGGCAAAGTGCTCCACCCGGAGGAGGTATATTTTAAATGGATCTCTGTGCTGATCCTTCTTATTTCCGTGGGAGTAAAATTCTGGCTGTCTCTGTTTAATAAAAAGCTGGGAAGCAGGATCAACTCCAAAGTAATGGAAGCAACAGCGGCAGACGCCATGGGAGATGTAATGACCACCAGTGCAGCCATTTTATCTCTGCTGGCCTTAAAATATCTGAACTGGAACATTGACGGTATTGTAGGTCTGGCAGTTTCCGTGGCTGTTATGTACGGCGGATTAAACATTGCAAAGGATACACTGGCGCCTTTGATCGGGGAAGCCATTGAACCGGAGGTTTATGAGGAGATATCCAATTTCGTGGAAGGCTACGAGGGAATACTGGGAACCCATGACCTGATCGTCCATAATTACGGGCCGTCCCACAGCATGGCTTCGATCCATGCGGAGGTTCCAAGCAACTATGACCCGGAATATTCCCATGAGATCATTGACCGGATCGAGCGGGATGCAGCGAAGAAATTTAACATGATGCTGGTGATCCACATGGACCCGGTAGAGCGGGACAATAAGCGTCTGGCCCAGTATCGTTCCCTGATCAGCCGGGTGCTTATGGATATTGACATCCGTCTGTCTTTCCATGATTTTCGCATGGTAGGGGCAGGAAAAAATGTGTGTCTGGTATTTGATCTTGTAGTTCCAAGAGAATATAAAGCATCTGCGGTGGGAAGACTGAAGAACAGGATCAATAATGAAGTCAGCCGCCGGGAGCCGGGATGCCGCTGTTCTATTACAGCAGAAAACAGTTTTCGTTCAGAAAAACATGAACCGGAGAAATAGTGATCGCCTCTGGAGCCTGGCAGAAGGGAAACGGGAACAGGCACAATGGCAGTGGAACTGGAAAAATATATGGGAAAAATGGCAGAAGGGGACTGGGAGGCATTTCACTGCTTTTATGAGGAAACAGCCCGTTCTGTCTATAGTTTTATATTCTCTGTTTTAAAAGATCCTTATGAGGCAGAGGATGTGATGCAGGAAACATTTCTGGCTGTGTGGGAACACGCAGGAGATTATGTACCTTATGGAAAGCCGCTGGCATGGGTATTTACCATTGCAAAGCGGCTTTGTTATATGCGTCTGCGGGAGAGAAAACGGCAGGAAGTTTTAGAGGACGGGGAGATCGCTGATACCGGCATGCTACAGCCCAGGTTAGAGCAGACAGCAGAGCGGACAGCTCTTTTAGAGGCACTTGACCAGTTAAATGAAACAGAGCGGCAGATCGTCCTTTTGTATGCTGCTGCAGGGCTGAAACACCGGGAGATCGCCCGGGCTTTAAATATGCCACAGGCTACAGAACTGTCAAAATACAGCCGTTCTGTAAAGAAGCTGCAGAAAATGTTATATGCATAGAAATTATAAACATTTTTTTGCTGCTCATGGTATGCATGAGCAGGAATAAAAACTTCGGTTAGCATTGCATTTTATATAGTATGCTGTTATAATAAGTAGTAATGAATACTACATGTTAAAACAATCGGACGACATGTTGGATAACCGGAGGATAGAAACATGACTTACAAGATCATTGGAGACAGCTGTCTTGATCTGACAGAAGAACTGAAAAAGGACCCTAAGTTTCAGATGGTACCGCTGACGCTGCAGGTGGGGGATGCACAGGTGGTAGATGATGAGACTTTTGATCAGAAAGCTTTCATCCGCATGGTGAAGGCGTGCCCGGAGTGCCCGAAAACTGCCTGCCCTTCCCCTGAGATCTTTAAAGAAGCATATGAGGCAGCAGATGCAGAGGCTGTATTTGTGATCACTCTTTCCAGCCATTTAAGCGGAAGCTATAACTCAGCGGCTCTTGCAAAGCAGCTGTATGAAGAAGAAATGAAGGAAAAGGGAATTCAGTCTTCTAAGAAGATCGAAGTTCTGGACTCTGAATCTGCATCCGCAGGACAGTTAGAGCATGCCCTTTACATTCGTGATCTGTGTGAACAGGGACTGGGCTTTGAGGAAGTTGTGGAAAAGCTGAGAAAGTTCCGTGATGAGATGCATACTTATTTTGTTCTTGAAAGTCTGGATACTCTCCGCAAGAACGGAAGACTTTCTGGACTGCAGGCATTCTTTGCAACTGCTTTGAATATCAAGCCTGTTATGGGGGCTGACCATGGTGTGATCATCAAATTAGACCAGGCAAGAGGCATCAACAAGGGACTTCAGAGAATGTGCGATATTGCTATTAAAGAAGCCGGCGATACCACAGGAAAACGTGCAGTTGTATGCCATGTAAACAATCCGGAAAGAGGAGAGTACGTAAAGCAGGAGCTGGCAAAGCGTGCAACCTTTAAAGAGATCGTTGTGACAAATGCAGCTGGCGTTGCTACCGTATATGCAAATGACGGCGGTATCGTACTGGCGATCGGCTAGATTATTTAACAGGATGAAAAAATGAACAGAAAAAAATGGATATGCACAGCGGCCGCTATTACAGGGCTGCTGTTGGCAGTTATAGCGGGATTAACGGTCCACCATATGAAAAGCAGTTCTTATGTAAGCGCCAGTGAGCTGGCAGGTCAGAAGAGGACAGAAGCTTCTAAGGAACAGGAAAATGGTACCGGGACAGCAATAAGCGAAAATAGCGAAAATAGCAGTGTGGGACAGAATACAGATGAAACAGCTGCCGAACATGAAAGCAGCATAGAAGAGCCGGAAACGGTCGGACAGGAAAGCGCAGCTGAGTCGGAAGCAGAGCCTACGGATCAGCCGGTAAATCTGGTCTTTTCCGGTGACATCCTTCTGTCAGACCATGTAATGAATGCCTATAAAAATGGCGGTATCCGCAGTGTGCTGGATGGTCAGTTCCAGTCGGTGATCGATGAGGCGGATATTTTCATGGCAAATGAGGAATTCCCTTTCAGTACCAGGGGAACACCGGCAGAGGATAAGCAGTTTACCTTCCGGGCAGCGCCTTCCCTGATCTTTGTTTTTAAAGAGCTGGGGATCGATATAGTAACACTGGCTAATAATCATGCCATGGATTATGGTACAGATGCTTTACTGGATACCTGTGATATCTTAGATGAAGCAGGTATTGCAAGAGTAGGTGCAGGAAAGAATTTAGATGAGGCCAAAGCACCGGTCATTTTAGAAGCCCAGGGCAAAAAAATCGGTTTTTTAGGTGCTTCCAGAGTTATCCCTGTAGGTTCCTGGAATGCCACTTCCACAAAGCCGGGCATGCTTACCACCTATGATCCCAAAATACTTGTGGATGAAATAAAGAAGCTGAGAGAGCAGTGTGATTATCTGGTGGTATACGTCCACTGGGGGATTGAGCGCAGTGAAACTCCGGAAGACTACCAGAGGTCTCTTGGAAAGCAGTATATAGACGCAGGGGCAGATGTGGTCATTGGCAGTCATCCTCATGTGCTTCAGGGCGTGGAATATTATAAGGGAAAACCTGTCGTATACAGTCTGGGCAATTTCATTTTCGGAAGCAGTATCCCTAAGACGGCGCTTCTTAAGGTACAGTGGGACGGACAGGACAGCCAGCTTACCTTTGTGCCGGGAACATCTTCCGCAGGATATACAAGAGTGCTTGAAAATGAATCCCAGAAGGCAGATTTTGCATCTTATATGACAGGTATCTCCTATGGTGTCACCATTGAAGAAGACGGAACGGTAGTGCCCCAGGAGTAAAATGGGGCGTATGAAGCCAGAAGACAGAACAAATGAAATTTTTCAGGGTTTACTGGGTCAAATGTGATACATAGCATTGACCCTGCCATGCCCCACGTTCTTTCAAACGTTTATGAAGCTGATTTAACACAAGCCGCTTATTTCCGCTCCATAAAGGCGCAATCAGGAGATTTTTCGGTCCGTCACCGGTCATGCGGTGTATGGTGATCCGGGGCGGCAAAAGAGTGATGCAGTCGATCACAAGGTCGATGTATTCTTCCATAGAAAATACGTGAAAGGGATCTTTCTGGTAGATATCTGCCAGATCGGTCCCTTTTAATATATGGAGCAGCTGCAGCTTGATCCCGTCAATGGGCCGGTCCGCCAGATATTTTACCGTTTCCTTCATTTGGTCTGTAGTTTCTCCGGGAAGTCCTAAGATTACATGGACGATCACGGTGATCCCTGCTTCCTTCAGCCGGGTCAGTGCATCCTCGAATACAGGAAGCTCATAGCCTCTGCGGATAAAGCGGGCTGTTTCTTCATGGATCGTCTGAAGACCCAGCTCCACCCATACAGGTTTTTGACGGTTTAATTCACTTAGCAGGTCAATAATATCATCCCCCAGGCAGTCTGGCCTTGTAGCAATAGAAAGAGCAGCAATCTCCGGGTGGCTGATGGCACGTTCAAATAGTGGTTTTAAGTAAGAAACAGGAGCATAGGTGTTGGTAAAGGACTGGAAATAGGCAATGTAATTGATATTTTCACCAGAACCGGCCTTATTGCTTACC
>JBNMGK010000357.1:0-3011 GCA_050872205.1 Enterocloster sp. | reverse complement strand
GGTTGGAATATGGGCCTGATACACACGGCTTACAGGGAAAGAACGGTATACTTTCCTGTGCATGCTGCGGCAGGCAGCTTCATCTTCATCATAAAAGGGGCTTCCATGCTGATATACCATGATCCCGTCTTCCCGCAGCGCATTGTAGCAGCTGCCGTAAAACTCCTTTGTAAACAGACCTTCTGTATGTCCAAATGGGTCTGTAGAGTCATTGATGATCAGGTCATAACAGCCTTTCTTTCCACGAAGGAAGCGCAGTCCGTCGTCATAATATACATGGACCCGCTCTTCGTCTAATCCGCAGGCTACCTCTGGAAAGATCTCCCTGCATACATCTACAAACATTTTGTCCGTTTCTACTACATCAATGGACTCAATTCCCGGATACTGGATCAGCTCCTTTGCCACACCGCCGTCCCCGCCGCCGATGATCAGCACATTTTTCACATTTGGATGAACAGCCATAGGCACATGGGTCACCATTTCATCATAGATAAATTCATCTTTTTCGGAGAAAACGATCTCTCCGTCCAAAGCTACAAATTTTCCAAACTCAGCAGACTCAAATACGTCGATCCGCTGATACTCACTTTCACCGGAAAACAGCTGACGGTCCACACGGACAGAAAGCTTTACATTTTCCGTATGAAACTCCGAATACCAAAGTTCCATTTTCTTCCTCCTGATGTCCTCCCGCAGCGGGGGCAATTTATACTAAAACCATCAGCCGTTCGATCTTCGGGTCCTCTGTTCCCTGCATGGAACATCCTTTTTCCTTTGCATAAAGAATGTACTCCACGATCTCCTGGGTGATCACTTCCCCTGGTGCTAAGATCGGGATACCCGGCGGATAGCACATAACAAATTCACCGCTGATCTTTCCCGCTGTCTGCTCAATGGGAAGAGAGACCTTTTCTGCATAAAATGCCTTCTGAGGGGAACATTCTACTTTCGGTGAAATGTATTCCCCGGTGAGCATGCCGGTCTTGTCTTTCCTGTAAAGACGCTCAATGTCTGCCAGCGCTCCCACCAGACGTTCAATATCCTGGATGCGGTCGCCAATGGAAATGTAGGCTAAAATGTTGCAGATATCCCCAAACTCGATCTGAATATCATACTCATCTCTTAACAGGTCATAAACCTCAATGCCCGCCAGTCCGATCCCCAGTGTATACACGGAAAGCTTGGTCACATCAAAGTCATAAACACTGGTGCCATTGACCAGGTCTTTTCCATAGGCATAATAACCGCCAATGGAATTGATCTCATTTCTGGCATATTCTGCCATCTGGATCACCTTTCCAAAGGACTCTTCCCCACGCAGGGCCAGATTTCTTCTGGAAATATCCAGACTGGAAAGAAGAAGGTAGGATGCACTGGTGGTCTGTGTCAGGTTAATGATCTGACGCACATAGTCCTGATTCATGCCCTTGTTTAAAAGGAGCATGGAGCTTTGTGTCAGGCTTCCTCCTGACTTGTGCATGGAAACAGCTGCCATATCTGCACCTGCTGCCATTGCATTGACCGGGAGTCCTTTTCCAAAGTACAAATGGGTTCCATGAGCTTCGTCTGCCAGCACCTTCATGCCTTTTTCATGAGCCAGTTTTACGATCCCCCGCAGATCAGAACAGATACCGTAGTAGGTGGGGTTATTTACCAGAACTGCCGCTGCGTCCGGATTTTCCTCAATAGCTTTTTCCACCTTCCGGATATCCATTCCAAGGGAAATGCCTAAATCTCCATTTACTTCCGGATTTACATAAACCGGAACCGCCCCGCAAAGCACCAGGGCATTAATGGCACTTTTATGTACATTTCTTGGCAGAATGATCTTATCTCCTGCTTTACATACAGAAAGGATCATTCCCTGAACAGCAGAAGTGGTTCCTCCTACCATAAGAAACGCATGGCTGGCACCAAAAGCCTCTGCTGCCAGTTTCTCTGCCTCCCGGATCACCGATACCGGATGACACAGGTTATCCAGGGGTTTCATGGAATTTACATCCAATCCCACACATTTTTCTCCTAAAAGGGCTGCTAATTCCGGGTTTCCTCTTCCTCTTTTGTGCCCCGGTACATCAAAGGGCACTACCCGTTTCTTTCGGAAACGTTCCAACGCCTCATAAATAGGCGCCCGCTTTTGTGCTTCCAGGTTCATTTTCCCGCCTCCTCATACTGGCCGTCCCTTACATTCATAAAAAATTCCATAAAAAAACAGGTGACGGCATATTCCATCACCTGCGGTATCTGTTTTGTCTTTAAATGTCTCTGTCTTTTTGACAGGCAGAAAAAAAGTGACCCTTCTCTCCCATTTTCCGCTCTGCTTATGCCAGAAGCTCTTATTGACCGTTTCACAAGTGACGTGCCTTTTTGCACTGATAAAATACGCTTATGCGTATCGACTTATAAAATTTGGGCTCCTAACCCAATCAATAATGTGGTTTCCCACTTTCGGCTTCTGACCCGCCTGTCCGTCTGGGCTTAACTCAATATTTTGAGTGGTCACGTTTTTTAAATTAACATAGTCTTAACATGCTGTCAAGAAAATTTTTCCAAATATATTACCATTTTCTCATTCATTTTAACATTTACATCTGTCTTTTCTTGGCTTATAGTTAGAAAGAATGTTGTTGTCCGTCCACGTCTGGACGGACAGTAATCTGTTACACGGGAGGAAAACATGGAATTAAATATAAAAGGAGCCAGTAAAGGTGAGATCCTTAAAAAGCTCTTTCTGTCAACACTATATCTCAGCGCTTTTACTTTTGGCGGCGGATACGTGATCGTCACTTTGATGAAAACAAAATTTGTAGACCAGTACCACTGGATTGATGAGGAAGAAATGCTGGATCTGGTGGCCATTGCCCAGTCGGCGCCGGGAGCCATTGCGGTAAATGGAGCCATTGTGGTGGGCTACAAGCTGGCCGGAGTGACGGGACTTCTGACGGCAGTGCTGGGGACGGTGCTTCCGCCGTTTTTAATTCTGTCGGTGATCTCGGTCTGCTATGAAG
>JBNMGK010000346.1:0-3126 GCA_050872205.1 Enterocloster sp. | reverse complement strand
ATGCAGTATGGAACAGCTTCCTGATAAAGCAGATGAGGTGATCAATCTGCTGCTGCGAAATGTACTGGAGTCTGACCGGGTATTTCGTGAAGGAGAAGCAAACGTTGCATCAGGGTTTAACACCAGGCTTCTTGATCTGAAGCAAATGGAAAATGATCTGCGAAGCAAAGACCGGATGAAGATATTAAATACGGTAAAGGCAGTTTTAGGAAAACTTTCCCGTGAAAAGAGCGTATCGGTAGAAACGTTGCTGGTCATACAGCAGGAGATCTTGCAGCTGATCTATACCAATCTTTATCAGAATGGGATCCAGGCTGCAGAGTTATTCGGGGATGAAGTTTCCCAGAAAACCCAGAGGCAGTCTGTCCGCTCTGTGTTTGACATGATAAAATGGGTGAATTATGCAATATCACGTACTCTGGAGTATGAAGATGAGATCAACCGGTCTCTTTCTCTGGCAGATAAGATCGAAAGCTATGTGAAAGAACATTATAAAGAGGACATTTCCAGAGACAACATTGCAGATGTGTTCTTTCTGACCCCGGAATATCTTGCCAAGGTCTATAAAAGGCAGACAGGACATAATTTAAAAGATTATATCATCGGGTATCGCATTGAAATGGCAAAGCAGCTTCTGATCGATGATACAAAGAGCATCAGTGACATTTCCGCGGAAGTGGGTTTTGACAATTTTTCTTATTTTTCTACTGTGTTTAAAAAGTATACCGGGATCACACCGGGAGAATATCGCAGATCCAAAAATCTTAAAAACAAAAAAACATCACTTATTTTTTAAAGAAATATAGCATGTACCTCCTTTATAATAAAGCTCAGAAAGGCAAAATAAAGGAGGTTACTTACTATGAAAAAAAGTATGAAAAACAGAGTTGCAGGCGCGGCAGCCGTTCTTCTTGCCGGTTCAATGGCATTTTCCATGACTGGATGCGGCAGCAGTTCGGATAATACAGCCGGTCAGCAGACTGCCACAGATCAGAAAACGGAAGGAAATGAAGAATATACAAAGATCGTATATGCTTTTAAATCATTTAACAATATTCCGGAAGACCTGTCTGACGTAAATGAAGCAATCAGTGAGATCACAAGAGAGAAGATCGGGGTGGAAGTAGAATTAATGCCGATCGCTTCTTCTGCATATGGCCAGCAGGTAAGCCTTGCAATGCAGGGCGGGGAACAGCTGGACCTGTTCCATACAGGAAGTGGTCTGGAGTTATCTACCTGCCTTGCCAATCATCAGCTTTATGACATAACAGATATTGTAAAGGAACATGCTGCCGGTGCCATTGACGCAGTCGGTGAAGACTTTATGAAAACAGAAGTAGTAGACGGAAAAGTTTATGGCATTCCAGCCGATAAGGGCGTTGCACTTGCTCCGACCCTTCTGTACAGAGAAGATATCATGGAAGAGATTGGCGTAGATCCGGCAGACATTAAAAATATTAATGACCTGACTGATGTATACGCAAAGGTAAAAGAAGCTTATCCTGATATGATCCCGCTGGTACCGGTCAATCCTGGCGATTCCGGTATGATCAATACCATTTATGGATTTGATTATCTGGGAGATCGTTATTTATCTCCAACTGGAATTTTAAGTGGCGATGATATGCAGGTTGAGAATTTCTATGAAACAGATGAATTTAAGGATATCCTGACACTGGCAAGAGACTGGTATAACAAAGGTTATATCATGGGTGACGCAGCAACGACTACCAGTACATCCATTGAACTGTTAAGCGCAGGAAAAGGATTTTCTTACATCTCCAACTATGGCGGAAATGACGCTGCAACTCAGATCTCCACTCAGACAGGTCAGAAAATAGGGGCTCTTCGTTTAAGCCAGCCTTACCTGGGAACTTCTGATGTAAACAGAGTATCATGGGCAGTTGCGTCTACCTGCAAGAACCCTGAAAAAGCACTTGAATTCCTGAATTTAACTTATACAGATAAAGATGTTATCAACCTGATCATTTACGGAATTGAAGGAAAAGATTATGTAAAGGTCAGTGACAATGTAGTGAAATATCCAGAGGGCCAGGACGCAAACACCGTTCCATATACAGCCCAGCTTAGCTGCGGCGTATGCGGAAGCCAGTTTAACCAGTATATTTTGGAGAGTGCCAGCGAAGATACACAGAAAGTTATGAAGGAGGATAACCAGAATGCAGGAAGATCAAAGGCATTTGGATTTACCTTTGACAGTTCTACTGTAAAAACACAGTATACAGCAGTAAATAACGTGATCAATCAGTATCTTCCAGGACTGCGCTGCGGAAGCCTTGATCCGGAAACTGAACTTCCAAAGTTCCAGCAGAGCTTAAAGGATGCCGGAATTGATGAGATCATTGCGGAAAAGCAGAAACAGCTGGATGCATGGGCTGCAGAAAACGCAAACTAGGTGAGCTATTATGACAGGGAGAAAAAGAAAGGGGCGGGGGACAAAAAATGTCCCCCTGCTATTGATCGCATTGCCAGGTCTTGTTTATCTTCTGATAAACAATTATATCCCAATGTTCGGGATTTTCCTGGCTTTCAAAAGCTATGATTTTTCAAAGGGAGTATTTGGGAGCCCCTGGTGTGGGTTCGATAATTTTAAGTTTCTGTTTAAGACAAAAGACGCGCTGATCATGACAAGAAATACGATCTTATATAATTTCGCTTTTATTGTGATCGGCACAGCTCTTGGTATTTTTGTAGCGATCCTGCTGACAGAGATCGTAAAAAGCGTTTGGGCAAAGTTTTATCAGTCAGCGTTGCTTTTACCATACCTGCTTTCCTGGGTGGTGATCTCCTACATGGTTTTTGCGTTTTTAAATTCAGACAGTGGATTTATCAACCATACTGTGTTGAAAGCCCTGGGAATGGCTCCGGTATCCTGGTATACGAAAAGTAACATCTGGCCGTTTATCCTGATCCTGGTATTTTTATGGCAGACAGTGGGCCATACGTCGATCATTTATATGGCCAGCATTGCTGGTATGGATAAAGGTATTTATGAAGCTGCCAAGATCGACGGGGCAGGTAAGATCAAGCAGATCTTTTACATCACACTGCCACTCTTAAGGCCAACGATCACGATCATGGTTCTTATGGCGATCGGAAAGATAT
>JBNMGK010000112.1:0-7560 GCA_050872205.1 Enterocloster sp. | reverse complement strand
TCTGCAAAATAATCAAATGCACATTTGCCGCCTACTGCTTTATTAGAAAGCAGATAAGAAAGCATTTTCAGAAAATGAGATTTACCACTTCCAAAAAAGCCAGAGATCCACACACCGATCTTATCTGTAGGATGATCCAGCGCTTTTACATAATTATCGAAAAACGTAGCAAAATGCTTCCGCAGTTCTCTTGTGATAATGTATTCACTTAATTCCTGTTTCAGGCTCTGATCATCATCCTGAGACACCTTGATAACCCCGTTAATATCACGGTCAATATCCTTCTGAAACATATCCTGTATCTTCATACTGCATTTCCTCCCCAACTACAAAAGATTAAAAGCCCGGTAATAATGACCATCCAGAAATTTTCCAAACAGTCCTAAATCTTGTCCATTAAACGAACCCGGGTAAAACATGACAATGGGAATATCATTAAAAACAGGCTGTATACTGTCCAACATTTTATGTGACCGCATAAACGGATAGATTTTTCCTACTCCTGTAAGAAATAAAACATCCCCATATTCGTGAGGCTCGTATTTCATATACTCCATTAGCGCTTCTGGTGTTGCAATTTTCTGAAGCTGTTTTAAGAGATATTCTTTTCCCTTTTTTTCTTCCAGGTTGTCCACTGACCGCAAAACCCGCTTATCTTCCAGCAATTTTAAAAATATCTCATACAGATCACATTCTTTGATATGATAAGGAGTTCCTTTTTCTGCTTTTAAACGGGCAATAAAATTTCGGATGATCAATTCCTCTGACGGGGCATAGCAAAATATATGTATCCCCACTTCATTACTCAATCCTTCATTTTTTAAAAAAGAAGGATCTGATATGCGTTCCCGGATCCGATCCAGATCCTGTTTCAGATTACTCATATCATTCCCTCTCTTTCTTCCCGAAAACAGTTAAAAGCTTCCAATGCCTCTGTATCTTTATTTTCGCGGATACCTTTCTCCAGTTCTTCACACAAAAGCAATGTATTTAATCTCTGTGCCCGTACATCGTCCAAAATCCCTGTTTCCACCAATATTTTCACCAGAACCTGGCTTATTTTTAAGATCGTTGATGCACTCCAACCAGACACCTCATCGTTTTGCGCCTGAAGCCGGGTCAGAAAAATATATACATCCTTTTTAGAAAAAGAAAGATCCTGCAGCCTGTATTTTTCACCGATCACATCTGTCATGAATTCCCATACAAGTCTGTTCTGACACATCATGGCATAAAGATTAATCTGTTTAGCAGCATCCATTGGTGCAGAAAAGATCTCCCTCTGCAAATTTTCATTTTCAAGCGCATCCAGTCGTTTGTAGCAGACCCTTACCATTCGAGAAACCTGACGTTCTGTAGGATACTGGAAAAGATTATTTTCCCGGACTTCTTCTATGGCTTTTTCAATGGGTACATTCTGTGTATAAAAACGAGCTGCAATACGCATTTCATAAAAAAGGAATTTTTCTGCTGTGATTGCGCCATTATATTTCATTGAATGAGGCATATACCTTCTCCATTTAATAGTATTTCGTTTTGTATCTATATATAAAGTTACTATATACATAGTAACTTTACGAATTAGATTCGTCAAGCTGTTACTTTTTGGATAGTATAAAAACAGGGGGTAACACCGTGGAAAAAGAGATAATCACAATAAATGAATACGGGTATGTAGAAATTGATCTGAAATCTCCCATGGATGCCAAAGGCATCACCAGAAATGCGCTTGCCCGCAAGATCAATACCCGTTTTGAAGTAGTAGACAAATGGTATAAAGGACAGGTAGAAAAGATAGATGGAAACATCCTCGCCCGCATCTGTTACATTCTCGACTGTAAACCTGGAGATATCATCCATTATCACTGTCCAGAAGAAAAAAAGACACCGCAGAAAGCTTAAATTGCATTTCTGCGGTGTCTTCTATATAAACTAATTTGTCATCACGCCAATTGCTAAAGAACATCCTGCTACAATCTTAAATCTTTTGCAAATTCAAAAGAGATCACATCCCTAGGCGTAGTTTCAAAATATGCCCGTTCTTTGTGCATAAAAGAAACAATCTCATTTTTTGACATTTTCCCTAATTTTCCAATTACAATATCCAAAATATTCTTTTCCTCTTTTGAAAGTGCAGGAAATGAGGCACTTTGCGGCATAGAAAAATGATATGCATTCGTCTCACCCATATCAACTTCTTCACAAGGAACATTCCTTAAATCAATAATAAAATTGTGCCCCACAGGAACAGCTCCCATCGGCAGTGCCTGATATACCAGCCCTGTAATCGCAGAACCCCTGTTTTTATAAGAAAGCGCATCCGCGTACCACATCATTTTCATAAGTTTAACTTTATAGAGGCCTGTTACCAGCGGTGATGCCGCAAAATAACGAATCACATCTACAACTTTATCTAACGAAAGTTCTGTATTTCCATGAAACAGCAGATTTCCACTAAAGCGGGCATAACTGGCCTCAATTGCTTTACGCAAATAAGCATCTTGATTTTTTTCGTAGAATTCTGTGGCTGTTTTCAAATATTTTTGATAAGATTCCCCCGCCAGATTTTTCTTTGCTGCCTCTAACAATGATAAAAACCATTCTGGGTCCTGATCGATCTTTTTTAATATCGTGTCATGTGCTCTATCCTGCACCTGATGACTTTCATATCTTGTGATTGTTTTTTCTCCCCAGCCAAGAAGATTGCTTAAATCCTTTTGACTAATTCCATACTTAAAACGAATATTCTGAATTTCTCTGGATGTCAATAATCCTTCCTTTTCTCTGTATGCATCTTTAAGACGAATATCATTTTCCTGCATTTGCTGCTCATTCATAAATAATTCATCTGCCTGATCACAATATAAATATTCTGCCTCATAAACAACTTTTTCTTTTTTTAAAGTTGCCTGTTCATTAACAAGAACTGTTTTCACTTCATGTTCTTCCATACAACATGTACATAAACATTTTTCGCTTCTCATGATCTTCATATCCATGAAAACACCTCCTAATTTTTTCTATATGGAAACATTTCTGGAGTAAATGCTTTCTCCGCAAAATGAAATGACATAATAAATGTTGTCATATCACTATACATACCTAAAAGTTCTACTCTTATCTTAATATATACATCATCTTTTCCATTATAAACCTTGCCAAATTCACGCATTTCACTTCTTTTAGGGAATCGAATATCTTTTACTGTTTGCATATAGTTTTCTACAGATAATGTCAATAACTCCCGCTTTAAAGCATCTATAGGATTCTCATCTGGAAATAATGTATTTACTGTATATTGATTGGTATACCTTTCCCCTCGCTTTTTGTCTACCTGACGATTTACTTGAAAATTTATCTTTGCTCCATTTTTTAAAGCAAATTTCAGATCCTGTATATAAGCTTTTACCTCTAGTTCACTTTCAATTCTAGCATTTACTTCTCCCGCCAAATCGTCCCCCTCATTTTCAAAAGTATCAATTGATACTTTTATCATATTCTTTCTTCACTACTTTGTCAATAGATTATAAAAGGAGCTCTCCCATTCCTGGAAAAGCTCCATATACTAACTCATACCACCAATGCCTTATATTGATAGTTCATTAAGCTATATATTATACCTATTTTAATATCGTCTGTTTAAACTTAGAATATTACTGTTTTAAACGGAAACCAATCATCGGAGTGTTATCACTGTCTAAAAGACCTTTCCTGCTTCCTTCCTCTGCATTGATCCAGTTCTCTGATACATCATCTGAAACTACAATCTTATCTAACAGTTCTTCTACAGAAAAAGGAGTTCCATCTTCTGTATTTTTAACATAAAATAATACATATCGTCTTTTAGATGTATAGGTCGAAACCATAATTTCAGAATACATCTTACCATTCGCAAGCTTCTCTGTGTCTTCATAGGCCATCCAGTGACTGCCGTTTGCATCATACTCTTTCACCGTATATTTTCCGGCCTCAAGCTGACTATATATATCCTTCCGCACTTCTTCGTCACTTTTACCTGACCGGTCAGTAGCCATCCAGCTTATTCCGACATCAAGGTTATTGCTTGTATCAAATCCTTTAAACTCAACCCAGTAGCGGGGTCCAGCCTCACGTAAAATCATTCTCGTAATGCCCTGAAAAGCAGGGTCTTTTTTCATACGAATACCGTAATACTTTACCCAGTAATCATCCTGAACTGCATTTTCGTTTGTCTGGGAACTTTTCTGCGTCTTAATGGAACCGTTTTCCACCCAGGCTCCGTCTCCGTTGACCGTATATCCGTCCGGAGTTGTAGTGTTGGTTAACACGTAGCCATCATTTGTGAAATAATAACACTCACTTACACCATCCCCATTGCCGTCAATCCACTGCCAGCCATCATAATACCAGCTTCCGTCATCTTTCTGATACCACCAGCCCTTGTCATCCTGCTTCCACTCGCCGGCAAAAGAGCTCATAGCATTAGCCGCCACCAAAACGCCTGCCAGAATCCCCACAACTGCCATTCTCCTGCTCTTGTTCATACAACCCCTCCTTGTAATTAAATTGTTATACTAACCTTACATATCTTACTTATTTAATCAAACAGCTTCTCTTTATAAACCCCAGCGCTGATCAGACCCCTGATCGCATCTACAACTGCCTGCTTATCTTCCTTATAGGTAACGCCGAACCACTTATCTGGTGTATCCAGAACGCGGACTCTGGCTTTGCCTTCGTGTACTAACTGGTCGATGATCTTTGGAAGCAGGTATTCTGCTTTGATATCACCTGGCTTTAAGCTATCTAAGAACTCAGGGAAGCCCTTTTCCAGTTCATTTAAGAAGCCAACCGGAAGTCCCCACATATTCATGGAAACAAGCTGCTCCGGCAGTACCTTGACAGGATTGCCTGCATCGTCTGCTGCGTGAAGACCGTCTTCCATCATGCGGATGTCATAAGTCTCTGTTACTTTCTTCAGAATTCCTTTTTCCTCTTCGCAGACACCTCTGGTAACAGCACCGTTGTCACTTAAGGTATTCTTTAAGATGAAACCGCCCATGCAGATGTCATAAACATCGCCGTCCTCGGTCATTTCATTTACCATATATTCATGGATCTTGCGGAAGCCTTCTTTTCCGTAATAGTCATCAGCGTTGATAACAAGGAATGGGCAGTCGATCAGTCCCTTTACAGTAAGAACTGCCTGGCCGGTTCCCCATGGTTTGGTACGTCCTTCTGTTACCTTATATCCTTCTGGAAGAGCATCCAGCTCCTGGTATGCATAAATAACCGGGATCTGCTTTTCGATCCTGTTTCCGATGATCTCCTTAAAATCCTTTTCCAGATCCTTACGGATAATAAATACGACTTTATTAAATCCTGCTTCCACAGCATCATGAATGGAATAATCCATGATAATCTCACCATTTGGGCCAACCGGCGCTAACTGCTTAATTCCGCCGCCAAAACGACTGCCAATACCAGCTGCCATGATCACTAATGCGGTCTCTTTCATAATTCCTCTCCTAACTAACTATATATTCAACAAATCTTTTGTAAAACCGCAGAAATACACGTTCTGCGCATTGGTTACACTATAGCACACTTTCTATTAAAAGGCAAAACTAATAAGGTGGTTTTTCAGCCAAACAGCACATTTTCCGCCAGAGCCGTCAATACCTTCTGTACTCTGCACACATCTTCATATGGAACATACTCATTTGGCTTGTGTGCCAGCTCCAGACTTCCAGGTCCATAGGACATGCAGTTGTGGTTCATTAAAGTTCCTGCGATCACTGCTGTGTCTGTATAGCCATTAAAGGAACCCACTACAGCCTCTTCTCCGGTCGTCTGTTTTACAGCTGCCTTTAAATTTGCCAGAAGCTCAGAATTATCATCTTTTTCCACATAAGGCCGGTCACCTGTAATAATATAACTGCCCTTTACTCCCGGTATCTCCTCCTCTGCCTTTTTAATTGCCCTGTCTACAATGGCTTTGGCTGCCGCTGTATCTGTAGGCGGAACCAGACGCATATCGATCCAGACTTTTGCGCTGTCCGGCACTACATAAGGGCGGTAACCGCCGGTGATCTGACCGAAAGTAACAGTAGAGATCCCCAGATCATGATGAGTCGGACACGCTTTGATCTCTTTTCTGATACTGCTGATAGCTTCTGCCATAGCTGCAATGGCATCGGCCCCCTTCCATGGATTGCTGGCATGGGCTGTAATTCCCGTCATAGTCAGTTCAAACCAGGTTCTTCCCTTGTGAGCCACCTGGATCTGGCCGTCTGTAGGCTCTGTATCCAGAATCCAGTCATCTTTTGTGACCCAGCCGGCCTTAATGGCAGCTTCTACGCCCCGCATAAAGTCCTCTTCATCTACAGAGCAGATCATGGCAAATGGCTTTTCCGGCAGTTTGCCCCTTTCTCCTACCTTCTTTACCATATTTTTAAAGGCAGTTAAAGCGCAGGCAAGACCGGATTTCATATCGCAGGCACCACGTCCATACATTTTTCCGTCACGTACCATAGCACCTAACGGGGAAATGTCCTCATCCCAGCCGTCACCTAACATAACGGTATCCATATGACAGATATAAATAAGTCCCGGTCCTTCTGTTTTTCCCGGTATCTTTGCCATTACATTATAACGTCCGGGCAGAACCTCCAGACGGCTTACATGGATCTGGTCTGCCAACTGACCTCCAAAATCTGCAATCTGCTTTTTAAACCAGTCTGTGATCCACAGACCGATCTCCTCTTCATAAGCTCCTGGATCTGAGCTGTCGATCTGCACCAGCTGTTTTGCCAGTTCCCAGGCTTCCTGTTCTTCTCTCTCCATAATATTTGTCTTCTCCTTCCTGAATATCTCACACCTTCACACTCCTGCACACCACAGTCATTTTATTGTGGCAATGTTAGTAAAAAAGGTGATTGCACTTGTAACCTTACCCTACTATTATAAGAGAGGGTTAAGGATATGAAAAGCCCACTTAATAAAATTAAGAAATATAATCAAGGAGTATTTAAGTCATTATGATGATGAAAGAAATAAAAAGTCCATTTTGGCGTACCATTTATGAATATGGATTAATTACCGTCAGTATCTGGATCATGGTAGTAGGAATTTATTTCTTCAAATTCCCGAACCACTTTGCATTCGGAGGCATCACCGGTTTTTCCACTGTAGTCAGCCAGCTGACACACTGGTCTGCCAGTGATTTTACATCTGTTACCAATACAGCCCTTCTGCTGTTAGGATTTTTATTCCTGGGCAGAGGCTTCGGACTGAAGACTGTATACGCAACCATGGTCATGTCCGTCAGCTTATCTCTTCTTGAGCGTTTCTGCCCATTAAGCGCACCACTTACCAGCCAGCCCCTTCTGGAGCTGATGTTTGCCATCTTCCTTCCGGCTGTGGGAACTGCCATCCTCTTTAACATCGGAGCATCCAGCGGCGGTACCGACATCATTGCCATGATCTTAAAGAAATATTCCAGCATGAATATTGGTACTTTGCTGATGTTAGTAGATATTGCATCTGTTGTTGCTTCCTACTTTATCTTCGGTGTAGAGA
>JBNMGK010000247.1:0-4476 GCA_050872205.1 Enterocloster sp. | reverse complement strand
CGTAAGACAGGTTGTGATATTATAATACCTGTTCGAGGGAACACGAAAGAAAAACAAAAAAAATAGGGGAATAGTTCAATGGTAGAGCAGCGGTCTCCAAAACCGTAGATGGGGGTTCGAGCCCCTCTTCCCCTGCTGACTATTTGAGAGAATAGCCCAACCCGAAAGAAGTTCAGAAGTCGTATGGCTTTTGGGCTTTTCTTTTTTGTGCAAAAAACCATAGGATAAGAACAGGGGAAGTATCATATGAATAAAAAAGAATGCAATGAGATAAAAAAACTTTTCACTCCGGCAAACTGCGCCATCAGCCGGATCTGCGGCTGCTATGTAGATTCAGAAAAGAATAAAAAAACAGAATTAAAAGAAGCTTTTCTGTCCCTTCCAGAGGAAGAAGCTTTTAAATATTTTACTATTTTCAGAAATGGTCTTTCAGGAACCATTGGAAAGAACCTTTTAAATATGGAATTTCCTCTTCACGCAGAAGAAGAAGGAGGTACCCAGAATTTCCTTTTAAAGCTTCGTGACAGTGAGTTAAAGGACGATGGCCCGATCGAAGAATTTTATGACCGTATTATCGCTGATTTTGATTATGCAGAGAATTATTATATCATCCTGATCCACTGTGCTTATGACATTCCTGCAAAGGCTACAGACGGCTCTGAAATGTTTGATGCATCTGACTATGTTTATGAGTTCATCCAGTGCACTATCTGCCCTGTAAAGCTTTCAAAAGCAGGTCTGTGTTATAATTCCATGACCAACGCCATTGAAAACAGGATCCGTGACTGGCTGGTAGAGGCACCTGTGACCAGCTTTTTATTCCCTGCTTTTAATGACCGCAATACAGATATCCACAGTCTTCTTTTCTATGCAAAGAATGGGGAACAGCTGCCGGATACACTGATTGATGGGGTATTAGGCTGCCATACTCCTATGTCTGCCAAAAGCCAGAAGGAGACTTTCCAGGCTATTGTAGAAGAGACTTTAGGAGATAACTGCGATTTTGAGACTGTAAAGAGTATCCATGAAAATTTAAGCGAGCTGGCAGAGGAAACAAAAGATGAGCCGGTGCAGCCTGCATTAAATAAGACTCAGTTGAAACAGCTGCTGGAAAACAATGGGGCGGATCCGGAGAATCTGCAGGAATTTGACAGCCGTTATGCAGATGTGGAGGATGGTCCTGAGACCAGTTTTGCAGTTTCCAATGTAGTAAATACAAAAAGCTTTGAGATCAAGACACCGGATGTGACCATTAAAGTGGCTCCAGATAAGACGTATCTGGTAGAGAACCGTATGATCGATGGACGTCCATGCCTTGTGATCGCTATTAATGAACATGTGGAGATCAATGGCATTTCTGTTCTTCCTGTGCCTTTAAAAGACAGAAAAGAGGCAGCTTCAGGTGATGTGGCACTTAAAGAAGAGAATGCTCCATGGGAAGAAGAAAAGGCGGCTGATGAAGGAGAAGAGATCCGGCCGGTTGCTACCGGGATCCGTTCCGTAGAAGAATGATACATCCCCCTGCGTTTGTGAGTTTGAGATATAATCTTTGTCAAGTTTTACATATAATCTGGACAAAATTACCAATAGTTGTTATAATGACTATAGCGTTCTGTGAAAAATAAAACAGGACCAATAATGGCGACTACTCCATTGACTAGAAGAAAAAATCATACGAGCGGAAGGAAGAGAGTACAAATGAGTCGGACAATTAAAGCAGGACATGTATATCGTCAGTATTCCAAGGACGGAATGCCGATAGCAGATTATAAAAGTTCAAGACTGGCCCACGAAGCAACCGGTGTTTCTTTAGGTTCTATTGCCAGAGCAGCTCACGGTGAACGCAAAACAGGAGGCGGCTATTTGTGGAGAGTCGTTCCGGAAAATCTTCCATGGGAACCTATCCAGGTGGACTTAAGCAGCAAGATCGGATATCATGACAAGAGACCGCTGATCCAGCTGACATTGGACGGCCAGGTGGTAGCAGAGTATCTGTCTATTGCACATGCCAGCCGCGCCCTTAACATCAGCCGCAGAAGCATTTCCTGTGCTATTACAGGAGCCCAGAAGACTGCCGGCGGATATAAATGGGTAGAAAAGGAAACAAAGGAAGATCAGGAAGAAAAAGCCTGAAAATAAAGAGAAAGATTACGATAAAATCGTGCAAAATTAAAGTAAAATATACTTGTCCACAGCAAGAACAATTCAGGTGGTTTCCATAAATTCTGGAAGCCACCTTTCTTTTATGCACAAAAACAGATACAATACAGAAATAAACCACAGCAGTTTACATAAAATTTAAGAAAAATGGGCACAATAAGGAATATGGAATAAAATTTGACATTGAAAAATAATAGTGCTATATATATTCCAACGTTCAGAAAGACCTGAACGGTAAGCACTTTAACCGGGAAATTTCCAGACGAACAGATCTGGAAAACCTCAAAAAAGGAGTCTTGAATGATGAAGGAAAAAAAGATCATGCTGCCATCTGTAGAGGAAGCAAAACATTTTGTAGCAGAGGCATCAAAGTGTGACTTTGACATTGACGTATTCTATAACCGTGTCACCATTGATGCAAAATCCATCCTGGGTGTATTAAGCCTTGACCTTGCAAGGGTCCTGACAGTCCAGATGAACGGCGACAATGCTGAATTTGAAGAATATCTGGATACCTTAGTCCCTGCAGGTGCTGTAAGCGCAGCTTAAATGGAAGAATTGAAAACTTTATAGAGAAAGAAAAAGAAGACAGAGAAACGAACGTAAGTTTGCCTATCTGTCTTCTTTGTGTTATAATAACTCCAAAAGAAAAAAAAGGGGCACCGCAGGTGACATTTGTGATAGTAATACAGGAGGAAACACAGTTGGAAACGATCCGCATTTCTGTCCGGAATCTGGTAGAGTTCGTGATGCGGTCCGGGGATCTGGACAACCGCAGAAGCCAGGGAGCAAAGAAAGAGGCCATGCAGGCGGGAAGCAGGCTGCATCGGAAGATACAAAAGCGCATGGGAGCCGATTACCGGGCAGAGGTGGCCTTAAAGCATCTGGTAAGGGAAGATGAGTTTTCCATTTTGTTAGAGGGACGGGCAGACGGTATTATAACAGAAGCAGCGGGAGTCACCATTGATGAGATCAAGTGCATCTATATGGACGTAGAACGCTTAGAAGAGCCGGATCCGGTTCATCTGGCCCAGGCTATGTGCTATGGTTATATATACGCCTGTGACAAAGCATTAGAGAACATAGGGATCCAGCTTACCTACTGTAACATAGAAACAGAACAGATCCGCCGGTTCAGTGAGGTGAAGTCTTTTGAAGATCTGGAAAGCTGGTTTCAGGGGCTGATCCACGAATATATTAAATGGGCCCGCTACCTTTATCATCACAGTCTTCGAAGGACGGAATGCTTAAAAGAACTGAACTTTCCTTATGAATACAGAGAAGGGCAGAAGGAATTAGCTATATCTGTATATAAGAGCATTGCCAGGGGAAGAAATCTTTATATCCAGGCGCCTACAGGGATCGGGAAAACATTATCCTGTGTATTTCCCAGCTTAAAGGCCATAGGGGAAGGACTGGGAGATAAACTGTTTTATCTTACAGCCAAGACCATTACCCGCAGTGTGGCTGAGGAGACCTTTGGGCTGCTTCGGCAGCGGGAACACCTGTATTTCAGCACCGTGACCATTACAGCAAAAGAAAAGCTGTGTGTATTGGAGAAGCCTGACTGCAATCCGGAAAGCTGTCCCAGAGCCAGGGGACATTTTGACCGGGTCAATGATGCGGTATATGAGATAATACAGGAAGAACAGGGGATCACCAGGGAAAAAATACTGGCATATGCAGATAAATACCAGGTGTGCCCCTTTGAACTGTGTCTGGATATCAGCAGCTGGGTAGACGGCATTATCTGTGATTATAATTACGTATTTGATCCCAATGTACGTTTAAAGCGGTACTTTGCAGATGGAGAAGAAAAAGGGGATTATATCTTTTTAGTGGATGAAGCCCACAACCTGGTTTCAAGGGCCAGGGAAATGTACAGTGCAGCCCTTATAAAAGAAGAATTTCTGGCTGTGAAAAGGATCTTAAAGGCAGTGCCCCAGGCAGGAAAAGCAGTCCGTCTGCTGGACCGGTGCAACCGCCGCTTTTTAGATATCAAACGTGTAGGAGATGGGGAGATCTATTTAGAGGAAAAGGAAGAAGAACTGGCTTATGATGCTGGCTTTCGCAGTGTTCTGGGAGAGTCTTACCGTATGCTTTCAGATGTAAAACTGCTTTCCCTGGAGCTTATGAGCCTCTTTGGTGAAATGGAAGTTTTTTTAAATGAAAATAATGAATTGGAAGACAGGGAGACAGTGCTTGACTTGTATTTTAAGATCCGGGATTTTCTCTATGTCAGTGACCGGTTAGATGAAAATTATAAGATATACAGTCGTCTGCTGTCAGATGGTTCCTTTATGGTAAAGCTTATGT
>JBNMGK010000009.1:0-23643 GCA_050872205.1 Enterocloster sp. | reverse complement strand
TTGCGTGCTGGTATGTGTCCATACATAGATCCCATCACCAATTTCTGCACTTTTGGAGAAAGCAGAAGCACTGGTACTGAAATGCGCTGCAACATTGTCTTCATTGGACACTGCAAGTTTTGTAAGAATGGTTTTATCCTCTGCATATAAGATCTGCAGAACTTTCTGGAACATTTCCACCCAGCTTGTTACCGGCTGTTCTGTATTTTTATAACTGAAACGAACGATCTGTCTTCCACTTAAGTTGGTATCGTCATTAAGAGTGTAAGAATCCATTTGCTTTTCTTTCGGTTTATATTCTGTTGTTGGAGCTGCCCATATTTCAAGAGCCTGCTTTGTAAGATACCGGTCTCTCTCTTCCAGTTCTTCCTGTGTCCATTTTTCCATTCTTGCAATACGCGTATTCATACGGATACCGCTGTCTTCAAAACCATGCTTCATGGTCTTTTTTTCCTCAAAAGTACTGTTGCTGTAAGTCGAATTGTATGCAGTCAAAGTAAGGTTGGCGATCCTATGTAACCATTTTTCGTGGATCTTCTCATAATCGTCTCCCAGCGCCTTTACCCAGGCGGGAGTTAAATGTCTTGGCATAATGTGTTCAATCGAATAGGTTCCATCATCACAATGTCCATATACATCTTTATCTTCCGCTGTGCCATAATTTTCCAAACGTTCAAAAATGTATATCTTGTTTTTACTGTTCATCTGATACACCTGTCTCTCAGAAAATTGCACAGCAAACTCATCATCATCCGGGAAACGTGTTCTTTCCTTTTTGCTGAAAAGAGCATATTTGCATTTTTCAACGTAATTATCTGCACTTCCATCATATCGGATGATCTCGCGGTGAAGCAATAAAAACATCTTATTTAAAGCATTAGTAGGAAGATCACATATCATTCTCCTGAACAGATAGCTTTCCGTGATCAAAAATACATCTGTAACCTGGCTAAGTTCCAGTTCTCCTTCATCAAAAAGCCGCAAAACCTCCAGAAAAAATGGCCTTGTTACCGCTGTTTCCAGTCTGTTTAATCTGTTAATGCAGGCATCCAGTGCTTTATTTTTTGTACCGCCCTTTAACAATATCTCATAGCGCTTTGCGTAATCTAACAGTTCCTTAAGCAAGTCTTCTGTTTCAAAAGATGTAACTTCTACATATTCTTTAAAACTGGTATAGATCTTCTTTTGAGATGATATAGCCAGCTGTTTCACGCTTAAATAATCTCTCACAAATGAACTTACATCATACTTTGTGCACTCTTCAATACGATTCCAGTATTTTTCATAATATTCATCCTGTAAGTTGTTGGGAAGTCCCATCAAAATGAAATTTCTGATCTTATCGCCTTCGCTTAGATCAAGTCCCGTTGAATTAAGGCTTTCAAAAATAAGCTGCGGATTGTCCTCATTATTTAAAGTGATGTTAATAATCTCCAGACTGCATATTGCATCGAAAAGTTCATCTATGGTGATCTCCTGTTTTTGGATCCTGTCGTAAAAATAATTATAATTTATGGTGAGATTGGACTCTTTAATATACTCCTCTGCGCTGTCAAACAATTTTCCAAATGCCTTGCGGTCATTCTTTACAGGTTTTAATTTTATGCGTGTCTCCTGAGGCTGATATTTATCAACGAGAAAATCTTCATAGATCTGTTTGCCTAAGGATGGATCTTCTGAAACTACTATATTTTTTAATATCAGATTGTACATTGCCAAAAACAGCAGTGACACAGTTGTTAAACGCTGCTGCCCGTCAATTACCAGAAATTCCGTATTTCTTCCAGAAGGCTCATACACAGATACCAGGCTTCCAAAGAAATGACTTCTTCTCTTATTTTTGATCACCTTTACAAGATCATCATAAAGCTGCTTACAATTTTCCGTTTTCCAATCATAATTACGCTGATAAACAGGAATAATAAAACGCTTTTTTGAGCCTTCCATATATTCAATCAATCTGCACTCTGAACCTTTCATTTGTACCCGTCCCCTCATTCATATATTCATTCATATAAAAAACAGGCTCTTTAGGAAGTCAGGCCTTTGATCCTAACTTTCTAAAAAGCCCGGTCGGTTTATTGTTTTTCTGGCATTGAATCTTATTTCTATTTCCTGTTCAGCCTGACCACCGTCTCCACATGACAGCTTTGACCGAACATGTCACAGCATCTTACCTTTTCTACCTCATACCCGCCATCAGCCAAATATCTTAAATCTCTTGCTAACGTAGAGGAATCACAGCTGACATAAACTACCCTCTTTGGCGCCATTTTTAAAATGGTGTCAAGGCAGACCTGATCGCAGCCTTTTCTTGGGGGATCTACTACAATGACATCGGCATAGATCCTGTTCTTCTCATACTGTTCCGGAAGGACTTCCTCTGCCTTTCCAGTAAAGAACTCTGCGTTGGTAATGTTATTTAAAGCCGCGTTTCTTCTGGCATCCTCAATAGCCTGAGGAACGATCTCAACGCCGTATACTTTCCTGGCATTTTGTGCCAGGAATAAAGAAATAGTTCCGATCCCGCAGTACAGATCCCAAACTGTTTCATTTCCAGTCAGTCCTGCATACTCTAAAGCGGTTCCATACAGCTTCTCCGTCTGCACCGGATTGACCTGGTAAAATGATAATGGTGAGATCTGATAGGTTACATTTCCAATATTATCGGTAATATAACCGGGACCATAGAGATTTACGATCTCTTTTCCCATGATCACGTTAGTCTTTTCCTGGTTAATGCTGTAGGAAATACTGGTCATGCCTTTTACCTGGCACAGTTCTTCCACCAGCTGCTCTTTGGCCGGAATATCCTTTCCGTTGATCACCAGACAGACCATGATCTCACCGGAATGGAAGCCTTTGCGGATCAATGCATGACGCACTAATCCCTTATGGGTAGTCTCATCATACGAACGGATGCCATGTACTCTCATAAATCCCTTGATGATCCCCAAAATATCCTTATTTTCCTCAACGCCTAACAGACAGTCCTCGCACTCAATAATGTCATGAGTACGGCCTGCATAAAAACCAGCTACGATATTTCCATTTTTATCCATTCCAAAAGGAAACTGTGCTTTGTTGCGGTAGCGCCACGGCTCTTCCATTCCCATAATAGGAAGCATATGGATCTCATCTTCATTAAATTTTCCGATCCTTAAAAGGTGGTTTTTCACCTTCCGCTCTTTGAATTTCAGCTGCTCTTCATAGGACATGGCCTGAAGCTGGCAGCCGCCGCACTGACGGGCAACAGGACACTTTGGCTCTACTCTCGCTGCAGATGGTGTGAGAATCTCCATCAGTCTTGCAAATCCGTAATTTTTCTTCATTTTCATGACGCGGGCCCGGACTACATCACCGATCACTGCATCTTTGATAAACCAGATATAACCATCCAGCTTTCCGATCCCTGCGCCGTCTTCACTCATATCTTCAATGGATACTGTAAATTCCTGATTTTTTTCCATATTTCTATTTTTACTCCGTTGTTCTGCGGATATTAGACTCCAACAGGCGGTTGAATCCCAGCCAGCCCTTGTTTTCGCCTCCGGCATTTAATGCTTCGATCATAGTTTCCATTTTCGCGTCTGTATTGTCTGCAAAATTCAGCGCCAGTGCTTCCAGCAGTGCAGGCTTCTTCGGGGAACCATATTCCAGCTCGCCATGATGTGCCAGAATGCAGTGCTTTAACTCAACAGCAATACTTGCCGGGAAGCCTTCGATCTCCTTCATACGTTCAGAAACCATTTCTGTACCAATGATAATGTGGCCCAGTAACTGTCCATCATCGGTATAATCATTCTCCGGGAAACGGGAAAGTTCTTTTGTCTTACCAATATCATGGAAAATAGCCGCTGTGATCAGCAGATCACGGTTTAACTCTTTATAATAACTTGCATAATAATCACACAGCTTTGTAACACTTAAAGTATGCTCTAACAATCCGCCTACAAAACCATGATGAACCGTCTTTGCTGCAGAATGGAACTGAAATGCCTTTGCGAAAGCGGCATCATCTACGAAAAAGCTGGACAGCAGACGGTTTAAATACGGATTCTTTACGCTCTTGATAAATCCCAGCAGCTCTTCATACATTTTCCCAATATCTTTCTTGGATACAGGCAGGTAATCGGACTCTATGTACTCTCCTTCTCCTGCTTTGCGGATGCGGCGTACATTTAACTGATTGGAATTCTGGAAAAGAGTCACATCTGCTTCGATGCACACATAATCCATGGTATCAAAATCCCCCACGCCTGGAGAATTTAAGTCCCAGATCTTGGCATCAATAGTTCCTGTCTTGTCCTGAAGGACCAGATTGCCATATTCTTTGCCATTTTTGGTAAGCTGGATCTGCTTATTCTTACATAAATATACATCTGATACATGCATTCCTTCACGGAAGCTTTCAATATATCTCATTTTTCTACCTCATTTTTTCTGATTTTGATTTTTTCCATAAAAGAGAGCCCGGCACCTTTCCTACCTGGCTCCCACTGTTACTTCAAATTCAATCTGCTTGTACTCATCTTTTCCATTATTTCTCTGGACTGTAACTGTAATACGGTCTCCTGGGTGAAGCTTTTCCAGCTGGCTCTGGAAATTTTTCATTCCTTCGATTTCCACACCGCCTATTCCGTCCAGAATATCACCTGGCTGGAGACCTGCGTTATATGCAGGACTGTCTGCTGCCGCTACTGTAATATAAATACCGGACGGCATTCCACTGTCCTCCATCTCAGCAGTTACTTCCTGGCCTTCAATTCCCAGATACGGCACCGGAATACCATTGCTTAAAAGCTCCAGAACGCCTTTGTAATCAGAAATGGACATAAATGTTTCCATACCTGCGTTTGTTTCCTGCTGATAACGGTCTGTAGCCCAGCCGATCAGCTCTCCGTCTGTATTGAATAAAAAGGTTCCTGCATCTGCTGTACTTTTAATATCCCCATAGATCACCCGGGCATTTCCATCGGTCAGCTGCACATTTTTCGCTATATACGAAATAAAACCATAGCTGCAGGAATGTACCATTCCCGCCGGTGAACCGATAGCAAACACCAGATCTCCCTGTCTTACACCATAGGAATTTCCCAGCTTTGCCGGTTTGATCTTTTCAAACTGGGCATCATCCAATGAAGAGGCATCTGCACTGATCACAGTCAGCCCCATCTGTACATCTGTCTGTTTTACAGTTCCAGGAAGTATGGCACTGTCTGAAAATACTACTTCCAGTGAATCTGCTGTCTCTACTGCCGCAGAAGGAGCTAAAACCAGAACCTCCTCTTTACGCGCATCAATAACAACCCCTGAAAACTGTCCTGTGGTTTCAATTGGATTATCAAACCAGTCTTTTTCATGCTGGATGGAATGGATCGCAGCGATAGAATCATCTGCCTCTGATACCAGTGTTCTTAAATTGCCGTACATTTTATTCAGATCTTCCAGAGAATAGGGATATTTTTCCAGCTCTGACCGGACTTTCTCTTCTACTGGTTCTGTTTCTTCTGTGGAAGCTTCCTGTGTCTGTACCGGAGCTGAGGTTTCCGGTTCATCTTTCGGGATCGTAACGGAACGGGTCTCTTCTGTTTTTTCCTGCCCCATTATCTTTTTTACTACCGTCCTGGTAACGGTAAAACAAACCGCCGATATGGTGCCAAAGAGCACTGCACAAATAACAGTCAATATAATATATCTGACGATCTGCCTTCTTGATAACGGCTGACGAACGATCTTCTCCTGGATAAACTGCCAGGAACGGTCCTGTTTTACGTTGTCATCCTTATCTGTACGCTTATCCGCCATTATGTTCCTCCTTGCGAAGAATCTTATTCCTATTATAAGGTTCTTCCAGATATTATGCAAGATGTTCTATGGGTTTCTTTGCTGCTATATCCGCAATAATAGTCTTTTTGCTCCCGCAAAATTACCCATAGTAAAACTAAATATTTATTGCTATAATATATTTGTTTTTTATTATTTCGGAGGAACCAACATTTATGAACCAAAAAGCCTTAAAAACTTTAGAATATACAAAAATCATCGCCCAGCTGGAATCCCATGCGGCTTCCCCACTGGGAAAAGCTCTCTGCCGGGATCTTGTGCCATCTTCTGCCCTGGAAGAAGTGCGTACCTGGCAGGCGCAGACCACTGACGCAGCTGACAGAGTCCGCTTAAAAGGCACTGTCTCCTTCTCCGGCCTGCGGGATATCGGCAGCTCCCTTAAGCGTCTGGAGATTGGCAGTTCCTTAAGCATCAGCGAACTGCTCTCTATCAGCTCTGTCCTGACCGTTGCGGCCCGCGCAAAAGCCTATGGCCGTCAGGATACCCCGGAAAACACCTTTACACCACGTTTTCCAGGCCAACAGCCACCGAAACAGACAGCAGCCGAAGAATATGTCCCGGACTCCTTAGATCCATTATTCCAGGCCTTAGAGCCTCTTACACCGGTAAATAATGAGATCAAGCGCTGCATTCTTTCCGAAGACGAGATTGCTGATGACGCAAGCCCGGGTCTGTCCCATGTGCGCCGCTCCTTAAAGGCCTGTGCAGACCGCATCCATACCCAATTAAACTCCATCCTGAACTCCCACCGTACCTATTTACAGGACGCTGTGATCACCATGCGTGACGGCCGGTACTGTCTTCCTGTCAAATCAGAGTACAAAAGCCAGGTATCCGGTATGGTCCACGACCAGTCAGCCACCGGTTCCACCCTTTTTATTGAGCCAATGGCTATTGTAAAATTAAACAATGAGATCCGCGAACTGGAGATCCAGGAGCAGAAAGAGATCGAGGCTGTTTTAGCCTCCTTAAGTAACCAGACTGCTCCTCACATTGAAGAGCTGCAGTTAGATATGGAACTGTTAGCCCAGCTGGACTTCATTTTCGCAAAAGCAGCCTTATCCCACCAGTACCGCTGCACAGCCCCTATTTTCAATGATAAGGGCTACATCAACATCAAAGACGGCCGCCACCCATTGCTGGACCAGAAAAAGGCGGTTCCTATTAATGTATGGCTTGGAAAAGACTTTGACCTGCTGATCGTAACAGGCCCTAATACCGGCGGTAAGACCGTTTCCTTAAAAACCGTAGGTCTTTTCACTTTAATGGGACAGGCGGGACTTCACATTCCTGCATGGGAAGGTTCTGAACTAGCCGTATTTGACAACGTATTTGCAGATATCGGCGATGAACAGAGCATTGAGCAGAGCTTAAGTACCTTCTCTGCCCATATGACCAATACAGTACGCATTTTAAGCGAGGCAGATTCCCGCTCCCTGTGCCTCTTTGATGAGCTGGGAGCCGGTACAGACCCAACAGAAGGTGCCGCACTTGCCATTGCCATGCTGTCATTTTTACACAATATGAAATGCCGTACCATGGCCACCACCCATTACAGTGAATTAAAGGTATTTGCCCTTACTACACCAGGCGTGGAAAATGCATGCTGCGAGTTTAACGTAGAAACACTGCAGCCAACCTACCGTCTGCTCATCGGTGTTCCTGGAAAGAGTAATGCTTTTGCCATTTCCAAAAAGCTTGGACTGCCGGACTATATTATCGAAGACGCAAAGAACCATCTGGAAGCAAAAGACGAGTCCTTTGAAGACCTGCTTACCAGCCTGGAAAACAGCCGTGTGACTATTGAAAAAGAGCAGGAAGAGATCCGTTCCTATAAAGAAGAGATCACTCAGTTAAAATCCCGTCTCACCCGCAAGGAAGAGCATCTGGATGAGCGCAAGGACAAGGTGATCCGCAATGCAGCCGAGGAAGCACAGCGCATCCTGCGTGAAGCAAAAGAAACTGCAGACCAGACCATCCGCCAGATCAACAAGCTGGCTGCTGACTCCGGTGTAAGCAAAGAATTAGAAGCTCAGCGTACCAAACTGCGTGAACAGTTAAAGAAAACTGACGATAAACTGGCCGTAAAGACAAAAGGCCCAAGCCAGCCGGTTTCTGCAAAGAAATTAAAGATCGGTGACGGCGTCAAAGTCCTTTCCATGAACTTAAAAGGCACGGTCAGCTCCCTTCCAGACAGCACCGGAAACCTGTTTGTGCAAATGGGCATCCTTCGTTCCAAGGTCAATATCCGGGATATTGAGCTGATCCGCGAAGACGATATCAGTGCTACCTTAGGTGACGGCTCATCCCGCTCCTACGGTGCCGTTTCCGGCGTTGGCGCTAATAAATCCAAAAAGACCTTCTCACAGGCAAAAGGCTCTAATTCCGGCTCCGGACAGATCAAAATGTCAAAATCCTTCTCTGTTTCACCGGAGGTCAACCTGATCGGCATGACCACAGACGAAGCAGTTCCTACTATGGAGAAATACCTGGATGATGCATACCTGGCCCACCTGCCAAGTGTGCGTGTCGTTCACGGAAGAGGCACCGGCGCATTAAAGACCGCCTGCCACAAACGTTTAAAACAGTTAAAATATGTAAAAGATTTCCGCCTGGGCGAATTTGGCGAAGGTGGAACCGGTGTAACTATTGTTACATTCAAATAATCCAACTTTTAGGGAGGTAAATTGCAATGGCAGAAAAACAGCGGATACTCATTGTAGATGATGATGCCAACATCGCAGAGCTGATCTCGCTTTATCTGATGAAGGAATGTTATGAAACCATGATCGTAGGCGATGGAGAAGAAGCCTTAAAGCGTTTCCCGGAATTTAAGCCTAATCTGATCCTTTTAGACCTGATGCTTCCAGGTATGGACGGCTATCAGGTATGCCGGGAGCTGCGTACCACTTCCCAGGTGCCTATCATCATGCTCTCTGCAAAAGGCGAGATCTTCGATAAGGTCCTGGGCCTGGAGCTGGGCGCTGATGACTACATGATCAAGCCCTTTGACTCCAAAGAGCTGGTAGCCAGAGTAAAAGCCGTCCTGCGCCGCTATCAGGCTTCTCCTGCTGCCACAGTAGTAGAGCCAAAACAGCAGGGCGAATACGTAGAATACCCGGATCTCATCGTAAACCTGACCAACTATTCTGTCATTTACAAAGGCCACTCCATTGAAATGCCTCCAAAGGAGCTGGAGCTTTTATACTTCCTTGCTTCCTCCCCCAACCAGGTATTTACCAGAGAGCAGCTTTTGGACCATATCTGGGGTTACGAGTACATCGGCGATACCCGTACTGTAGACGTTCACATTAAACGCCTTCGTGAAAAGATCAAAGATCACGCCAACTGGGCCATTACCACTGTATGGGGCATCGGCTACAAGTTTGAAGTAAAGAGGTGATCCAATGGCCCGCTCTCTTTACTCTAAATTTATACTGGGCTATCTGATCTTCGGCCTTTTAAGCGTGCTTACTATTGCCACCTTTTCTTCCGGCATGACCCGTGATTACCTGATCAAGGACCGGGCAAATGCCCTTTACGACGAGGCAAATGATATTGCAGCCTCCTGCAGCCTTATGTATCAGGGCCAGCATCAGGATATGGACCTTTTTTCCACCCAACTCAAAAATGTGTCTTCCTATCTGCGCACGGAAATATGGGTAGTCAACAAAAAAGGCGTTGTGATCATGGACAGCAAAAATGGTGCCAGAGTCCATACCACGATCCCTGATTTTGACCCCACTGCCACAGGAAACCGTTCCTATACCATTGGCACCTACTACAAGCTTTTTGACCAGAATGTACTCAGCGTTTCCGCTCCTGTGACCGGCAATTACACTACCTATGGCTATGTGCTCATCCACCTGCCTATCAGTGAGATTGCCTCTTCTCAGAGCCGCATTCTGGACATTCTCTACATGACCTGCGCCATTATCTTTGGACTGTCACTGATCATCCTTGTGGTGTTCACCATCACCGTATATCTGCCTCTGCGAAAGATCGCCGCGGGAGCCAATGAATACGCCGCAGGCAACTTAAATTACCGGATCAAGGTAAGGACCCACGATGAAATGGGCTATCTTTCCAATACCTTAAACTATATGTCCGATGAGCTTAACAAAATGGAAGAATACCAGCGCAATTTCATTGCCAATGTCTCCCATGATTTCCGCTCACCGCTGACCTCTATCAAAGGATATCTGGAAGCCATTTTAGACGGCACCATTCCGCCGGAAATGTACGAAAAATACTTATCCAGAGTTATTTCTGAGACAGAACGCCTTCATAAACTGACAGAAAGCATGCTGACCTTAAACTCCTTAGATGCCAAAGGCTTCTTGTCCAGGACCAATTTTGACATCAACCGGGTGATCAAGGACACAGCCGCTTCCTTTGAAGGCACCTGCGACTCCAGACATATCCGCTTCGACCTTACATTTTCCGATAATATCCAAATGGTCTACGCAGACATGGGCAAGATCCAGCAGGTCCTTTATAACCTGATCGATAACGCTATCAAATTCAGTCATGACGACTCCGTGATCTATATCCAGGCATCCAGCAAATACGAAAAGATCTTCGTCTCCGTAAAAGATACCGGTATCGGCATCCCCAGAGACAGCATTAAAAAGATCTGGGACCGTTTTTACAAGACTGACCTTTCCAGAGGTAAAGACAAGCGGGGCACTGGCCTTGGGCTTTCTATTGTAAAAGAAATCATCCAGGCACATGGGGAAAACATCGATGTGATCAGTACAGAAGGCGTAGGAACCGAGTTTATCTTCTCACTGCCAAGTTCTACGTCTTTATAGAAAATATGATAAGATCGGCATATTTTAACTTTTTCTTACAATTAAAGTTAAAGCCGCTTTCCAATGGGTTCTTTGCTTTTAAAAGAACCCATTTTGTGCTATAGTTGTAAGTAACTAACAATGCCAGATTTGTCTACTGACAATTCTGCAAAAGAAAGGACGATGAACATGATCCGTTTAAAAAAAGCAACCGCACTTCTCCTTTCCGCTCTTCTTGTTTCTTCCTGCATGGCGCCTTGTGCCTTTGCGGCAAGCAAAAAGAAAGTAGGAAAGATCAACCTGACCATTGACACTGACATCCGCGCAGGAAGCAGCGGCGGCGATGTGGAAGTTACCGGTACAGGTGACAACACCAGTTATTATTACCTGGACTCTGTAGAGATCACCAATGATGAGGGGGATGACTGGAGCAAATCCAATCCACCGGAAATTGAGATCCTTATTGGACTGGAGGACGAAGATGAATACACCTTCTCCGGAACCAGCTCCAGCAACTTTAAACTTTCCCTTGCAAGCTCTATTAAGTCCCGTTATGACAAAGTAGAGTATATCAGCGCAAGCAAGAAAGACGGCGGCTCTACCATTGCCCTGCGCGCCCGTCTGGTATTCGATAAAGACGCTGATATGAGCAATGTTGCTGCACCTGGCAGCGCATTGTGGTTCACTGGGACTGACGGTATGGCAACCTGGACTGATGTTTCTTCTGCCAAATATTATCAGGTACAGTTATATAAGGACGGTTCCCTGGTAACACCTCCAGACGGCTCCGCTTCCACTGTTTCCGTATATGGAACTTATTATGATTTCTCCAGCTGGGTAACTGCAGGTTCCAGCTATACCTTCAAGGTACGTTCCGTAAAAGCCAGCAACAACGCAAAAAGCAAATGGGTAACATCTGATTCCTGGACTCCTGGCTCCTCTTCTGACAACGGAAATAATGGAGTTTCTGAAGGCTGGAAAAAAGCAGCTGACAATGTACGCTGGTGGTATCAGAACGCTGACGGTTCCTATCCTGCATCCCAGTGGAAATCTGTTGACGGAAAATGGTACTACTTTGATGCAGAAGGCTACATGCTTACCGGCTGGATCAAGGTTGGTGGTTTAGATTACTGCCTGGCTCCTGACGGTGCTTTATATGTAAGCTGCACCACACCAGACGGCTACAATGTAAATGCTGACGGTGTATGGATCCAGTAAGCATTTAAAAATGCACTGCTGACGTTTTCTGTATGCATAACAATCAGCGAACGCGTCACTGGCGCGTTCTCGATATGCATAGCAAATAGCAAACCCGCCGATTGGAGTTTAACACCTCAACCGACGGGTTTTTCTTTATCGTAAACTCACGACCCCCGCGCTTTTGCGCTCTACTGCCTGCTTACGCAGGCGGTTCGTTCGTTAATGGCTTGTGAAAAGTCAGCGGACGCGCCACTGGCGCCTCCTCGACATGCTTGGCAACAAATGTCTGCTTACGCAGCCGCTTGTTTTTCCCTGCGCTCATTACATTCTATTATTTCCTACAGCACCAGTCTTGCAGCTCCATAGATACCGGCGTCATTTCCCAGTGTTGCCAGTCCCAGTTTCCCTTTATTCTTTGAAATCGGGGTAAAATAATCATAATCCTTCTGTATCATATCAATAAGGAACTGACCGGCTTTTGAAACACCGCCGCCAATAACAAAGATCTCCGGATCAACGGTAAGAGCTACCTGGGCCAGTGCCAGTCCCAGATAGTGGCTGACTGTCTTCATTACCTCTAACGCCATTTCATCTCCTGCTTTTGCAGCGTCCAGTACATTCTTTGCGCTTACATTATCACTAAACTCACGAAGAGCAGAAGGCTTATCAGACTTTGCCATGGTCCTTCTTGCTTCTCTTGCAATACCAGTTGCAGAGCTGACCTGCTCTAAGCAGCCTACGCCGCCACAGTTACAATGTTCCCACTCATCATCACGTACATGGATATGACCGATCTCACCGCCAAGGCCATGCTTTCCTGCAACGATTTTCTGATCCAGGATCACACCGCCGCCTACACCGGTTCCCAAAGTGACCATAACCAGGTCAGAATAGCCCTTTCCTCCCCCCTGCCACATTTCACCAAGAGCCGCTACATTGGCATCATTTCCGCTTTTTACAGGAATGCCGTCTAAAAGACTGCTTAACTCTTCCTGAGGATTCAGATCATGCCAGCCAAGGTTTACACATACCTCTACATAGCCGTCCGGCATAACAGGTCCTGGAACACCCATTCCTGCGCCTGCAATGTCCTTTTTCAGATCCAGTCCCATTTCCGCAAGCTTCCTGCGGATAGAAGCAGCCACATCCGGCAGAATGTTCACGCCGCCGTCTTCCTTGCGGGTCTTTACTTCCCATTTTGCCAGAAGCTCTCCTGTTGTTTCAAAAAGACCGATCTTTACACTGGTTCCCCCTATATCAACACCGATGCATTTCATCCCCATGGTATGTATCCTCTCTTTCTTCATCACTTATTTTATGGTGTACTTACATTTTCTGCACTTATTTCAGCCGTATCTCTTCCATTTTCTGGGTTCCCATTACAAGAACGGTTCCCGGGAAGCGGCCAGACAGCACCTTATTCACTGTAAAATCAAAGGTTCCTGTAAATTTCTGTGTTCCTGTCATGTTGTAAATACAACAGGAATTATCATTATACAGCATAACCAGATCTCCGTCGATATCAAAACCGGTATACTGAAAATTAAAGGTGGTTTCAAATACCTGGCTTCCATCCGGCTTGTAGACGTGCAGACAATATGGATCTGCGCCTTCCCCATTGTCCGTTACAACTCCGGCATACTGATCCGTATAGCTGATGCTGCGGATATTTTCATCTAACAGCACCTGGTTAATAGACTCTGGAGAGGTTTCCACTCTGGTGGAGAAAAACTGCAGTCCTTTGTCTGTAAAGATCACTGCATGGCTGTCATCCATAAAACGGACCTTTCCTGCCATAGCGTCATTTAGGTCCTCTGGAAGGAAAATGCCCACCACTCGCTTGGGATCATTTTTTCCAAGACCAAAGTTATAAAATACGATCTTATTTTTGATCATTCCCTGTTCCAGATACATAAAAGAGGTGATCCACTGGGTTCCACCTGGTGAAAGACTTACATCCACCGGATATCCGTCACCTGAAAGAAGGGATTTTACATAAATATCCAGGGCACTTCCGTCTTTTTTATACATGTAAATATAGCTTGCTTTCGAGTCCTCCTGTACAGAAGCCACCACGCCTTTGGCAGATACAGACAATGAAAGAATAGGAAGTGCCGTTGTTGCCTGTCCCTGACAGCCGCTTCGGTCGCAGATATAAATAGAATTGCCCTGCTTGTCCCCAATGGCTGCAAAATCACCGTTTACAGTCACAAAGGGGGATTTCATCTCATAACTCTGCATCCAGATGGCTTTTCCCCTGCCGTCTATGTAAGAAGCTCCGTCCTTGGTGTACTTGATCACGCCATCTCCAAAATCCACATAGCCACAAAAGCTTCCTTCTCCTTTGACCGCTGATTCCTGATTTTCTTCTGTCAGGTTCTTTTCCCAGACTACCTGATAGTCATAAAAAGAATGATAACGGTCGTAATAATAAATGCCAAAAGCAACGCTGCCTAAAAGCACTGCTATTATAAGAAAGATGGTAAACCGCTTCCTGACTGTCCTCTGATGCGCCTTGCGGATCGCCTGCTCGCTTTCCTCCGCTGTCTGGTACATAGGAGGAACGATCTGTCGCCGCAGCTGTCTTTTTTTATTTTCACGGTTCATTAAACTGGAATTATCCATTCTTGTCTCCTGGAAAATGTTCTTTGTAAACGCAGATATATGCGCTTATACTCGCTTAAGTATACAACATTTCACAGGAAAAATCGACTGTCAATCATGTAAATTTAGCCCGCCTGCCTGCTTTCTGCGGACTTTCCACAGACTCTCTAGGGAAGCAGAAGCTTCTGGCCTGCGAAAATGCTGTTTTCGTCAGTGAGGGAATTAATACGGCAGATCTCTTCCAGATTTCGAATGTTATGGTATTCCTTAAAACAGATGCCGTAAAGTGTTTCCCCTTCGCCTACTACATACACTTTGTAAGACGGGTTGGAATTCGCAGGCTGGGCCGAAACAGCGGTAGTTTCTGAAGATGTGCCCGTGGCTGTGGTGATTTCCGGTGCGGTTCCCGGATTATTGCCAGCCCCCAATGACGGATCCGGCTGTCCTGCCTGTGAAGTGCCTGTATCCGCTCCAGAACCAGTATCTGCCTGCCCCAAAGCCGCTGTACCCTCAGTTCCAGCGCTGTCCCCGCTGCCATTTTCACTGCCATTTTCCAAAATATCCGTTTCTCCACCGGAAACCCCATTTTCCGGCATCATGGTCTCCGGCAATACTTCCATAGCTGTTTCCCTGCTTTCTCTTCCTTCACTTCGGTACACTCCCCCTCTTGCTTCCCGGATCACCGCCCCGGGATCTACAGAAGCCACCACCTGTTCCATTTCATGAAGCTTTTTATAATTATTGAACATGGCAACACCGCCTGCCAGGACCATGACTGCCAGTACGCTGCAAAGGCCGGAAAGCACATTCACTGTACTCCGCTGCTGTACAGCCGCGGTTTTATGCTCGTCCATTTTTTTGCGGAAATCCCGGATTGCCCGGTCATCGGTCTTGCTTTCTTCCCGTAAAATATCTTTTCTGGCGATCATATAGTCCTGCATCAGCTGGTTCCGCTCATAATAAATGCTGTAGCCCCGCAGCTGGTAAAAGCCGTCTGAGGATGTGATATACACAGCTTCTTCCCCGTCCAGACCACTGTTTAAATACATCAGCTGGTTTTTCCCTGTAAAATACTGGCTGTGCTGCCGCCAGTAATTCAGCGGGTTTAAGGTAATGCCTTCTCCTGCACACAAAAACCAGCCCTGGACCGTTCTTCTTGGAAACATGGTCTCCACCTGCTGATATGCCTTTTTCCAGGCTTCCTCTGTAAATACCACCTTTTCCCCGTCCTGGGGCAGCAGTTCCATTTCCATGGCTCCGTCCACAAACACATAAGGCATGTCCTCATGTATCTCCCGGTTGCCAAGAAGCAGTCCCACACGCAGATTCTGCCCATTTCCCGGTTTTAGCCGTTTTAAATATGTATTTACATAATCTTCCACGTAAAGCCGCAGTACTGTATCACGTTCCCCGATCTGCCGGATATTTTTTGGCAGTTTGGGATAAAGCTCATATAATTCGCCCATATTTAACACCCCTTTTGCTATTCTTGTATGAGAACATTATGTTCTCATACAAGAATAGCAAAAGGGGTGCAAAATTTTTGTCATATTATGGCTGTGTTCTCCCAGAATCGTTCGACAAGGGCAATGCTTTCGCAGATGCAGTCTGCCATTTTCATAACCATGGAAAGGCGTACACTCTGCAGCATCACAGGATCATGGTTCCCTGCTCCGCCAACGATCCCGGTAATAGAAATATCTCCTACTTCTCCCAGTTCCTTGGAAACGCCCAGCCCCGGCTGCAGCGCTCCTTTTCCCAATGTTGCAAATCCAACGTGATCCGGGCTTCCCACAGACGCATCGATGGCCACTACCACATGGTCGGGAAAATGGGTGTGTATATAAGCTGCATAAAGCTCTAAGTTCATGGCATGGACCGGCTTATCAAGCGTCCCAATGACCGCTGCCTTTTTCAGGCTGCATTTGCGCAGCTTATGCCCTATAAGAGGCCCCAGGCTGTCACCAGTAGAACGGTCTGTGCCAATACAGAGAAATATCACCCCCACCTTTCGCTTTTCTACCATTTCTTCTGCGATCAGCTGGTTTAAATTCACTGCAAACCGCTCTGCCTCAAACTCTCCCATTGTATCATAATAAGAAATATCGTCTCTTCTCTGTGCCCGAAAAGACTTCCACAATCTCATCGCCAAGTTCTCCACCCCGGTATCTGTTATTTACTATAAATATATGACCCGTTTGATACCGAATTGCTACGTGCTTTGCACTCTCGCAATTCTAAAAACATTCGTAATCCGCTCATTTTTCTTCAAAAATGGCTTCTTACTCATGTTTTGGCGGGTCCCAAGTTCAAAAATCCTCCTGCAAGCAAGCTTGCGTCGGATTTCCGACCTTTTGACCCTGGTATCATTTTATAGTATAGGCAGCCAAAGTGGAGTTTATGCAGTTTATTTTTCGTCCCAGTTTCCGTTTTCATCTACCTGGTAGCCATCTGGTGTTTTTTCATTCCGGTACATGGAACCGTATGGACGGCCTGCATCCTGAATATGGTTCCAGACATGCTTTTCGTTGTCATATTCCCAGGTAGGAGCGGCAACGACAGGATTAAAATAAGACCACTTACCATTAATTTCTTTCCAGCCAGTTGCCATTTTACCATTTTCATCCAGATAATAGCTGTAGCCGTCTTTTTCATCCTGATGCCATCCGTCCTTCATTCCCTGGTTTACATCAACGTAATACCATTCTCCGGTAGCTGTATCATTGAGCCAGCCAAACCGGGCATAGCCGTCAGAGCCAAAAGCAAACCATTTTCCGTCTACTTTCTCCCAATGGCAGTTTGCATCGCCTGCTTCTCCCTGTGCCCAGGAACCGTCTGCAAAGCGGAGCCACCAGCCCTTTTCATCCTGGATCCAATGGCTGTAACCGTCATTTTCCATGCTTCCGGTCTCGCCAGTGATAATACCGCCTTTCTGGGTCATATAGCCTTTCTGTGGGTCCTGCACTACCTGATCACCTGGGGTTGTGGTGACAGAATCGGAATCTGAACTGCTTCCTGAACCTGTGCTGCCATTTCCACCACTATTTCCTGAATGATTGCTGTCTGCAAGAGGATTTAAGAACAGATAATATCCGTCTCCAGATGCTGTAGCTTCGATGTATTTTTCACCATTTACCTCTGCCAGCTGGGTCATTATACCTTTGGAATCCATATACCACAAAATTCCTTCTGAATAGCCGTCTGGTACTGATAAGGTTATCTGCGCCTCATCAGATAAAGATTTCGGTGTATTACCTTTGTAAAATGCCACATAATAGGCATAAGGCTCTTTGCCCTTAGCCCCGGTCTGCTCCTGCACCCAGTTATAGGCATCGGCTTCTGATTTTTTCACCGGTGTCACTGCCAGACGGACCCCATTGTCCTCGCTTGGCGCCCATAAAAGGATCTGCACGATCTGGCCTTCTGGTAAAGAAAGGGTTCCTGCAGTGTTCTTAATAACAGTTGTATATACATTTTCAAATTTTGCTTTATAATGGCCATTGACATTCATTGTCTGCTCTGCATATGTCAGCGCTGCGCTGCCAAGCAGCAATATGCATACGCATACTGCTAGACCTTTTAAATGCTTTTTTCCTTTTTTCCTCATTTTCTCTACCCCCTTCCTAATAAGCATTACCAACAGTAATTACTACTGTCCCGATTTTTTCATCTTTTGTAAGTACTCCATCTATGATCTGGAGAAACCAGCTACCACTAACTACCTGATTGGTTTTCTCCGCAGACTTCAGCCTCATCTCTTTTGGCTTTTCTGTTTTCTGATCTGCTTCTGTAAATTTTACCGTATCATACCAGTGTCCCTGGGTTGGCCGAAAACTCACCGTTGCTTTTATATCGGTATTGGAACGATTGTCCACTTTGATCCAATTACTGCCTGCAGCTGCTGGTGACCACCCTTTTATATCAAAGTCATAATCGTATTCATGGGTAGCCGCATTCCAGGTTCCTGTTCCGCTTTCTTCATAGTTAAACTTCATGTCTCCCCAAGTTATATCGTATGCTACTACAGTCCCATTGCCGCTGTTTTTTCCCGGCGTATATCTTCCTACTACCGTCTGACTGGATGTTTTTTCCCCAGATGTTAAATCTGTAATATGATTTGGATTACCGGCCTCAGCCCATGCAGTTACAGCTGCTGACGCTGCCAGGATCAAAACACAACCCATTGCAGCTATTCTGCAGCTTTTTCTACCCCTCTTTTTTATATTTTTCATTTATCTTCCTCCTACTGGTCTACGACTGTTACATGGATCGGCATTTGCGAATTTACGATTGCCTTTTCTCCATTTTCCGGGTAATAATAGTAGATCACAAATGATCCTTCATATGTCCCCGTCTGCAGCATAGACGTATCTGGTATATCCAGGCTTGTCACCTGATTTCCCGGCTTTAAAAGCCCTGACTGGACGAGCACCGTATCCTGTATCACGATCTGAACGATCAGGTCCTGATTGGATCTGGACGGATTGGCAAATAAAAGTTTTGCTTTTTTACGTTTCTTCGCTATAGTAACTTCCGGTGAATACGTCAGACCCACCGCGCCTCCACCTTCCGGCTGTTCCAGTTTTTCTCCGTCCGTTTCTTCTATGGTCTCTGCATTTGCTTCCACTGCCGGAGCATGATCCGGCGCCAGGACCACTTTCGTCTTCCGCAGATATACAGCCCTTACCGCAATGCAGACTGACAGGATCGTAATGCAGACTAATACAGTCATCAGGATCCTGCTGATCTTCTCTTTCTGTCTTTGTTCTTCTGCCATTTTTATCTCCTGTCTGGCTGTAATCTATTATTCGTCTTCTGTACCGCTGGCTGTACTATCTGCTCTACTGATAGAAACTGTTACTGTGCCCACTTTATTTCCATTGGTATCAGAAAGCGCTCTGGCTGGTCCGGTGTCACTGTGCAGACTCAGATATGCTGTAAACGAGGTATCTGTACTCTCACTTCCGCCTGCATTTCCTGCTTCCAAAATCTGGCTTGTAATTTCCGCACCATTTCCAGATGCCTCTGTAGTAAATTTCCCAGAAAGTTTAGGCAGCCAGTCTTTTAATTCATCATTTGGATATTCGGCTGCGGCATCTGAAAAACTATAATCCACCTTAATCGGAATACTACTACTATTCTTTACAGTAACCCGGTTCATACCAGAATCAGTATCATACCATTTTCCCGTTTGATAAGTAAGAGTTATAGTATCCCATGCCCCATCAAAATAAGTAAAATCCATTTTTTCCCATTTTATATCAACATTGATCGTCTCCGTTACATTCTCATTGCCATCAAACATCGCCACCTGCTCATCCTCCGGCAATACCACTACCTCAATACGTGGCAGAGAAGACTCATCTGCATCATAGCGGCTGTTTTTCAGCTCTGCGTTAAAAACATGCACTCCCGGCAGTTCCGGATCATATTTTTCTGCCTCACTAAACGCCTCGTCCAGTACCCAGCGTACTCTTACTTCCTTCCAGTAACCATTACCGGAAACCTCCTGTCCCGACTCAGCCTCTGACGCAGACGCTTTCCGTACAACAGCCTGGGAACTGGACGCTTTTCTCACAGATACCTGGGAACGTGTTGCAGTCTCTGCTTCGTCCTCTTCCTCTTCAAACACCAGATATGCATCCAGCTTTGTGGGAAGCTCCAGATCCCTGTATTTTGTTCCATAAGGAACCTCCTGATATAATACCTCGTCCGGCAGTTCCTCTGTTTCCTCAACATAAGTTGGGAAATTGCCCGCCAGCGCCTGTGGATGCCACTCACTTATATTCCACACAGCCACAACCACCAGAGCCGCTACCAGAATGCGCACACTCTTCTTTCTCATATGCCTCTCCTTTCTTCATACCCCTTTTGTATCTCATTTAAAAAATCAAACAGAAACAATTTCAGTATTTCTTTGTAGTATAACATCCAGCAGAACGCAAAATCCGGATACAACGCAAAAGGCACAGCAGAAAGCGTAAATTGCATTTCTGCTGTGCCTTAACTATATAAATTCTGTTGTTACGCTCCCAACGCCTTGTATACCGCATCTTCCGGGCTCTGATAAAAAATAAGATTAAAGCAGCCGATCAGCTCTGGCGGAACACTCCCCAGACCTGCCGCCGATGTGATCGGAAGCAATACCTTTTTTGCGCCTGCGTCCAAGCAGACCTGAAGAGAATTAGCCAGTTCATTTACTTTTAGCATAGTTCCGGCTATACTTATTTCTCCCAAAACCGCTGTGCTGCTTAAAACCGGCTTTCCAAGGGCAATGGATACAAGAGAGATCAACGTTGGAAGTGCCAGTCTGTCTGTCATCCCAATTCCCTGCAGGTCCTGGTAATTGACAATATAATCTTTCAATGTAGTGCTTACATTACCGCTGATTCTTTTGCCATTTGCTTTCAGATAATGAAATGCCGTATTTGCTGCTTCCTTGCACTTCCCATCTGAACCAAGTCCGGTTTTATCAAACTTTCCATTTCCCGGAAGCATCTGTGCTTCTAATCGGAATACTCCGATCATACCTGATTTTCCCTGAGAAACTGTATACACTTGTCCCGGATTTCCCATTCCTTCCGGTATCAGCTTGCCACCGCCCTGTTCAGGCACAGAAACATAATGTTCAGACATATCTTCCAGATCTATATAAGAGAAATTCACATCATAAAATTCCATTCCACCCAGCTTTTTCAGCTGCTCTTTCACACGGCGGCGCATTTCCAGAGCAAATTCCAGGATCTCCCGCAGCTGTTCTTTTTCATATATTCCGTCCGGATACAACAATTTCACCAGTCCGCCTGTGATCTTGCGCACTGCGATCGTATCTCTCTGATTCAGATTTTTCCCCAACCTGAAATATTTATCAATAGCATCCGACTGCTGCTCCTTCCGCAATTCCCTTATAAAACCTGCAAGATAATCCGTGATAAAACCATAACCATCTGTAAAATGCTCCGGCCTGAACTTTGGTATTTCCCAGCCGGGAATATAACAATGGATACGGTCTAAGAAAGCTGTATCCGTTCCCATTTCCGGTGGAAACGGCTCAAAAAGACTGGAAGTATTTAAAAGCACATCTACACTTTGATTAATATTTCCTACAAATACCATAGACGCAGATGCCGCTTTTTCTTCCCGTCCCCTTGCAAAAGATCCTGATGCCATATAGTCCTTCATGATCTGGATCCCGTCTTTGTCTTTAAAATTGATACCGGCAACCTCATCAAAGGCCACACAATCCCACATACCAACTAATCCAACTGTCTTCCGTGCCATATTATAAAACAGATTGGCAACTGTAGTCTGTCCACCAGAAACAAGGATACTATTTGGAGAGATTTCTTTATAAATGTGTGATTTTCCTGTACTTCTGGGTCCAAGTTCACAAAGATTAAAATTATTTTCCACAAGTGGGATCAGCCGGGCCAGCAGAAGCCATTTTTCACGCGCTTTCAACTGCTCCGGCTCATATCCACAGGAACGCAGCAGGATATCCATCCATTCTTCCTGTGTAAAATGTTTCCGTCCTTCTTTTAATTCTTCCATATCCACATGAGGCATCTGTACAGGTGTCAGTTTGCGGATATGGATAGGAGATACATTTTTCTCTTCCTCTATAAATTCATACTCTAACTGAACGATACACCATATCCCACCACAAAGCAAACGATCAAACTTCGCCGGATATTCTTCCGAAACAGGTATATTCTTAATACCCAGATTTGAAAACTCAGCCTCGTATGTATCTCTTTTTATATTCAGATTAACCGTTATCTTATCAATAACCGTATAAATTCCCTTCTGCCGGAGCATAGAAAGCACTTTTTGTGACTCATCCGGCCGCACATAATTATCTGTTAAAATACGCTTTACATTCTCAACTCCTGTTTCAATCACTTCCGGATCATCTGAACTGCAATACTGCCCTAATAAAAACTCCAACACATATACAGGTACATTCGCACCTTCTTTTATCTTTTTCGTCAGATCCTTTCTGACGATCTTACCATCAAAAAACTGCCTTAATTTTTCTCTGCTTTCTTCCATTTCCCACCACCTCACAGATCAAAACCAAAATCATCTGCAAACGCAATATCAATATGAAACTCTATCTCTTCTACATTTTTGTCATCTGCTATTACCAGATGATATATTTTTTTCTTATCATAGATACCCGATTTTAAATTAAACCGCACCCGAAATACCCGATCTGCTGCATTTTCACTGGACTTATCGGCTATCACCGTCTGCTTATCACTAATCACAGTCCCATTTTCATCCGCTATATAAAGAGTGTACGTACAAGGACATATCTTATCGCCTACAGGCTGCTTCTGATAAAATTCCAGATTAAAAAGCAGATTAGATATCTTCCGACTTTCACTAAGCAGCTTCAGCTGGGTATTTTGAAGCTCTACATATTCTTTGCTTGTAGAACGCACTTTTTTAAATACGATCACCGGTACCGTCATTTCCTGTAAACTGATACCACCGTGAACATAATTCTCCCCGCCGCCATTGATTTTTAATCGTATTGTATCCCGTGGCGTATATCCTTTTATAGCTGTTCCAGCTACTTCATGGTCCATTCGTACCGGCAGTAACAAGTCTGCCACTGTATCCGGCGCTGTCAGGCCATAACGACGTCCCAGTTCATATACTTCTCCCTTAAAGGATTTTCGTTCCAGCTTGTCACTTTCATCTAAAGGTCGATATGTATACAGAAAACCATGATCTGCTGTGATAAAAACATTTGTACCATTCAGTTTTGTTACAATGAGCCTGAGAATACCCATAAGTTCTTCCATTGCAGTCTCACAGGCTTCAAATACCTTGGATTCCGTAGGTACTTTATCTCCAAGCGCGTCAATTACATTGTGATAAATATAAATAATTTCTTTTTCCGCCAGTAACTCCTTCCGCTCCTCTTCCTTCATCTCCAGAATATCCTTATACCGGACGGCTATACTTTTCTTAAACGCTGTATTTAAAACCACATTCCGTTCTTTCGTACTACGCGTCGGATTTCCATCTACATACACTTCCATGTCATCCTTCACAGAAAGGCTGTTTCCTGGGAGCAGCGCCGCCATACCAAATTTTGTGATAGACGGAAATGTGGACTGCATGGATTCCAGAACAGCATTTCCTTTTATCGTCCTTGTAATACGCTCACATAGTTCTGTCGCCACTT